>NZ_JABUMQ010000086.1:0-34476 GCF_013336645.1 Myxococcus sp. CA039A
TCCCCACCCCGCCCCTGGACGTGAATGGCGGCGTGAAGGGAAAGCGCAAGAGCAAGAAGGACAAGCTGCGAGAGGCCGCCGCCGAGGCCGCGAGCCGACCGCCATCGCGCCGCAAATAACGGGGCCGTGAATCGAAGGCGGGAAGATCCGCGAACGCCTTCGTTCCTCTGGGGCACAACCCGGAGGTTTCATGCAACGCGGTGCATTCCTGTTGGCTCTCGCCAGTCTCATCCCCACATGGGCCCTGGCGGCGCCCCACGTCACGAGGCTTCCTCCCCAGAACGCCGCGGTCCACTGCGCTCCCGGCGCGACGTGTACCCAGCCCACGGTGGACGGCTGGGTTCCGCCGATGGAGTACGCCGACGGCAAGAAGTTCCCGTTGCAGGACTACGTGAACGGTGGCCCCAACGGCGAGCTCTACCTGTTCGTCAGCGACAACGCCGAATACACCTCGGACGAGTGCAACTTCGGAGTCCCCAATGCCGGGGGAATTCCCTCGGTCCAGACCAACCCCTGCCACTCGCAGACGCTGTTCATCGGCATGCGCCTGCCCCGGCCCAAGGACGCCAACGGGAACTTCCTGGACGCCTCCGGCATCATCGACGTCTGGCTCGACGCCCAGCGCGACGCCACCATCAACCAGGTCGCCGGGGCGAACATGCCCCGCTCCGAGGACCGTCACCTCCAGCTTCGCTACTCCACCGGCCCGAACGGAAACACCACGCTCTCGCAGCGGATGGGCAACAACGCGAATGGCTGGATGGCGCTGACGGCCCCCAACCAGGCCTGGGCCACCAGCGTCACGGTGGCGACCCCGGGCGCGCAGCCGTCCCGCGTACACATCGAGTTCGCGGTGAAGCTGCGCTCGAGCGTGCCACCCATCGTCGGCAGCGAGCCGCTGTCGGCGCTGGTCCGCAAGCTGGGCCTCGGCCTCCAGAGCACCGCCTTCTCGGTGGCCGGCGCCACGCAGAAGGTGGGAGGCGGCACCTTCCCCAATGTGAAGAACCAGCCGCCCGTCAACTTCATGCCCTCCACCTGGGAGACGCTCGAGCTCAAGGAGCCCGTCTCCATCCCCCTGAGCTTCACGATGTGGAACGTGGGGCAGATGCCCGATGCGACCTTCTGGGTCAGCGACGGGGGCTCGGGAGAAATCGACACCGTCGCCGCGAAGATTTTCAGGAAGGAGGTCGCCTGCATCTCCGAAATCTGGATGTCCCATGAGCGCGGCGAGCTCATCGAGAAGGTCAACGCGCTGCGCGCCATCGAGTCGCTGCCACCCATGCAGGCCGTCACGGAGCTGAACGACGACGTCCTCAAGCTGGCCACGGAGAGCACGGGCCTGGTGCTGTTGTCCTCGCGGCAGATTCTCGAGGGAGGCGTGCACCACTTCCCCTCGCACATGTGCACCGGCAATGACTGCCTCCAGGACAAGGGCGTCATCTGGGCGCGCATCGCCACCCCCGCCGCGACCGAGCCGATCATCGTCATGGAAGAGACCGGCGCATCCAGGGTCTCCACCGCGACGGACTACGGCGAGTTCGTCGACGTGTTCTGCACCCACGTCAACGCGGGAGAGAACGTCCCCGGCCCCGACACCGATGCCCGCGAGGACCAGCTCTTCGACATCAAGGCCTACGTTCAGCAGGTGCGGAAGGGCGGGCCCCTGCACGCCAACACCTTCCCGTATCTGCTCGGCGACGACGACATCTTCCCCCAAGGCACCTGGCCGAGCGGCCTGGACCGCCCCGCCTTCCTGCTCGGGGACATGAACACCCTGGGGCCCAAGGCCACCCAGGCCGACTCCAACTTCCCGGCCTATCAAGACATGGTGGGCCCCAGCTTCCTGGCCATCAACCAGCGCACCGGGTTCGAGAAGGCAAACACCCTGTTCTCCGAAGCCCGGGACCTGGCCCGCACCTCGTCCGGCCCGGACCCGATGGCGACCGGGACGTGGCTGAGCAGCCAGTGCACGGACCTGGTGACGGACGAGCTGGGCTCCAAGGACCGCCTCGACTACGTGCTGGTGTTCCCCGCCGAGGACACGCTGGAGTTCCCCGCCTATGCCCTGCTCAAGGAGCCCACGGCGGACGTGAAGCCGCACTTCGACCCCGACTCCGGCTTCCTCCTGGAGAGCCCTCAGCAGTTCTTCCAGCAATGCCTGTCGGACCACGCGATGGTGGACGTGAGCGTGGCGTTGACGCGGGTGAAGGATGTCGTGAAGTACAACCCCGCCAAGCCGCACCGGATGGAGTACGCGGTGAAGCAGGTCACGGATTTGGAGACGGAGAGCGGCTGCTGCGCGGACTGGTTCACGCCCCGCGTACACATGACGGCGAATGGCTTCTTCCGGGAGAACGCCTTCCTGAACGTCGTCGAGGACCAGACCATCTACCCGAACTGGCGGGTGCACACCGGCCCGGACAATCCCACGCAGTTCCCTGACCTGCCGGCGAACTTCACGGGGGTGGTGAACATGACGTCCGCCATCTGGGAAGAGGATGTCGGCCCCAATGACCACTACGACTCCATCCCCGAGGGGGCCGCCGGGACGGCGGTGGACGAGCGGGACGGCCACTTCAGCTTCTTCGCGGGGTCGGGAATGGTCCGCCGGGTGAAGGGTGAGACGAATCCCAATGATTGGTTCATGGGGCTCGAGCTGATGGGGAGCTTCCTCAATGGCTATGAGAACGGAATGACCCTGGAGACCGAAGGCAAGGACATGGACACGGGCGACAACGCCCGGGTCCGGCACTACATCCAACTGAAGGAGCTCGAGTCCCCATGAGCGCAATGAATCTGAAGTCCGCGGTGCTCGCGCTGCTCCTCGGGGGCACTGCGACCGCCCACGCCGTCGAGCCGATGGTGCCCTACGACAACTTCAACCCAACGGAGTCCAACCCGCCTCGCGCGACGAAGGTGCGCGGCATCGACCCGGCCCGGTGGGTCAGCCAGGAGAGCGGAAGCCGGCAGCAGGCCCTTCGTGAGCTGGCCTTCACCCGCCTGCGGCTGATGAGCCGCGCCAACACGGGCACCGGACGGTACGGACTGCGCTTCACCCAGCCGTCGACGGTGACGGCCATCGAGGCGAAGGTTCGCGTGAACAACGCCAGAAGCACGGGTTGCTCGGTCTCCAGATTCGGAGTCGCCCACGGCACGGCGGAGCTGTCCGGTCACTTCTTCAATGCCTCCACTCCGGGCAGGGGCAGTGCGCGCGATGACATCACAGCCGCCATCCGCATCGTCTCCCGGTCGACAGACCCCGTGGGCTCGCAGGAGCTGCGGGTGGAGGCGGCCATCGAGCGGTGCAGGGACGCGTCCTGCACGGAGCGCAGCTCGCTCTTCACCGCGGACCTGGGGCTGATTCACCAGGGCGAACAGGTGAGGCTGCGGGTCCAATGGGACGCGGTGAATGACCGCTTCGTGTTCCAGCGGGACACCCAGCCGGAGGTGCATGGCGCGTACACCGTCGCGGACACCCAGGCTCCCGGAGTCTCGAACAAGGAGTTGGTGGTGACCCATGCCCTGCCCACCTGCGCGAGCGGCAGTCCCAGTCCGCTGGGGTATGTGAATGCATACTTCCATGATGTCCTGGTGAACGAAGCGGCTGCCCCCGCGCTGTGAGGGAGCCCGGGACTGGGGGCATGCTTTGAGCCCCCAGCACCCGTCCTTCCTTGTCAAGGCCCCCTTCGGGGCGGGCTGTTTGATATGTCGATGCCGTGGTTGCTCCCAATCCATGCGAGCGCCACACCCCGAAGGGGGAATCCACATGGGCATCGTTTCGAGAAGTGGCCGGGGCCTGGTCGCCGCACTGGTCGGGGTGGGCGCAATGGCTTCCATCAATTGTGGTGAGGGTCAGGACCTGCCGGAGAATACCCAGGCACAGGTCCAGCAGGAGCGCGCGCCCCTGGACTGCGCCTCCTCCAACACGTGCGCCAGCCTCACGGCCCCCACCGTGGAGCTCACCGCTCCGGCTCCAGGCAGCTTCCTGCGTGGCACTGTCACGCTCACGGCGGACGCCTCGGATGACGTGGGCGTCACGCGCGTGGACTTCTTCGATGGGGCCACGCTCATCGGCTCCGCCACCCAGGCCCCCTTCAGTGTGAGCTGGAATACGACGACGGCCTCGGGTCCACGCACGCTGACGGCCCAGGCCTTCGACGCGAATGACGAGTCGGGCACCTCCAGCCCGGTGAGCGTCCTGGTGGACAACTTCGTCCCCATCATCCTGACCGGCTCCCCCCCGTACACGCCCCAGACCCTGAACTACGTGCGCGGCATCGTCAATCTGGGCTGGACGGTGACGGACCAGAACCTCTCGGGCGTCGCCCTGGTGGAGTTCCTCCTGAACGGAAACTTCGTGGCCTCACAGCCCGGCTACTCGGGCTTCACCTACAACTTCACGTGGGATACGCGGGTGCTTGGCAACACCTCCTACAGCCTGACCCTGCGTGCGACAGACCACGCGGGCAACGTCCAGACGAACACCCGGACCCTCATCGTCGACAACGCCCCGCCCTCGTCGTTCCTCTCCGCGCCGGCCAACGGCTCGGTGGTCAGTGGCGTCGTCACGCTGTCCGCCAATGCCTCCGACAGCCAGGCCTTGCTCTACGTTGTCTTTGAAATCGACGGTGTCATCCAGACGCCCTATTCAACCACCGCGCCGTTCACGAGGGCGTGGGACACGACGGGCAAATCAGGCACGCATGTGATTGTCGCCATCGCCTATGACCGGGCTGGCAACGGCCGACGCAGCAACGCCGCGACAGTCACGGTGCCCTGAGCCGCCCGCACCGGGGCGGGCCACGGGCGCAGGCGTGGCCCGCCCCGGTGCAATGAGGTGGGCCGCGCCTTGACGCACACTCGCCGTCATGTTCTCGTTGTAAACATGCCAATCATTCATGACGGAGTTGCTCTTCGGCGAGTGACGATTGCGATGACCGCACTCGTCCTCTTGCTCATTCCCGCGACCGATGCTTCGGCGCAGCCCACTTTGACTTATTTGTCCACAGCAGCGCCGGGTAAAACGGTCCGAACCTGGGATTGTTGCAAGGCAAGCGGTTCATGGACTGGGAAAGCCGCGGTCAACGCTCCGGTCAGGTCTTGCAAAGCGGATGGCGTATCAGTAGTCGATGCGAATGCGCAAAGCGGCTGTAATGGCGGCTCCAGCTATGCGTGCAATAACAACCAGCCATGGGCCGTGAACCCGACCTTCTCCTATGGATTCGCCAGGGCGGGCTTGCTTGGCAAGACCGAGAGCGACACGAGCTGCGCCTGCTACGCGTTGAAGTTCACCAACACGGCCGTGAAGGGCAAGACGCACGTGGTCCAGGTGGTCGGCCAGGGGCCCACCACCAATTCGAACTTTTTCGAGCTGCTGATCCCTGGCGGCGGGGTGGGACTTTTCAACGGCTGTCAGCCGCAATGGCAGGCTCCAAGCTCGGGTTGGGGGGCACAATACGGCGGTGTCACCAGTAAAGCCCAATGCGCTCAATTGCCGGCGCAATTGCAGCCGGGCTGCAACTGGCGATTCGATTGGTTTCTCAACGCGGACAGTCCCGAGATGACCTTCCGTCGGGTCACCTGCCCGACGGCACTCACCGACAAATCGGGGTGCATCCGAAAGGATTGATGAGAAAAGAGGACATAGCCCCTCTGTTCCGAGCGACTAACGGCGGGTGAACACGCCCAGCTTGTCGCGGTTCCACGCATTGATGGTCAGCGAGAGGACCTTCGTTCGTGGAGCCGCGAAGAGCGCCCCTGAGAACCCGCTCGCGTTCTCACCCGTGGTCTGGAAGTAGAACTCGTCACCGCTGTAGTGAGTGAGCGGGAATCGCTTGCCGGCGGGGCCGACGGTGAAGGACAGCGCACCGTCTCGAAGCGACACGGTGAGGTCACCGTAGACGCGATTCGGATAGGTTCCGACGTAGGCGCCAAGGTTCCGCGCGGGGGTCGGGTTCACCGCGGGCTTGGAGTACTTCGTCTGGTCCGGGGTGACGGGCTCGGCGACGATGGGCGCCAGGAAGGCCAGCCAGTCTCGCGTCGACGCATTGTAGCGGACGATGTCCACGAACTCGGCGGCGATGGCCTCCGGAACACCCCGAGGGTCCGAGTTCGTCAGCACGGCGATGGCCAGCTTCTTAGACGGATAGACGGTGATGACCGTGGACGCTCCGCGCCCGAAGCCTCCCGAGTGGCCCAGCCGCAGCTCCCCGGTGTCCTCGTAGTCGACGTTCCAGCCCAGCCCGTAGAAGCTCGCCCTCCCCCCCAGCTCCTCCGGACCATGGGTGACATTGTTGGGCCGCCAGATGGTCTGCAGCCCGGGCACGTCGACCACGGGGGCCTGAAGCCCCGGGAAGCCGCCCCCCGAAATCAACATCGTCAGCCACCGGGCCAGGTCGCGCACCGACGAGTTCGCGCCACCGGCGGGCGCCTGACCGTCATTGTTGGCGCCGAGGTCCGGCTTCCATTGGCCATTCACCAGCGTGTGCAGCGCCGCCCGGTTCTTGCTCGCCTGAAGGTCCGCGAAGGAATAGGAGGTGCTGCTCATGCCGAGCGGCGCGAAAATCATCTCCCGCGCCAGGTCCTGCCAGGAGCGTCCCGTCGCCGTGGCGAACGCCTGCGCTCCGGCCGTCAGGCCATAGTTGGTATAGGCATAGTTGTCGCGAAACCGCGCCAGGGGATACAGCGCCAGCTTCGAGATGATCTGCTCACCGGTGTAGCCGAGGTCCTCGAGCAGGTCTCCCGCATGGTCGGGCAAGCCACTGCGATGCGAGAACATGTCGGCGACCGTGACGTGCTGCCCCACCCACGCATCGGCGAGCGTGAAGCCCGGACGAAAGGTCTGGAGCGTGTCGTTCCAGTCCACCTTGGCCAACCGCCGCGTCAGCGCGGCGGCAATCACCGTGGAGCTCAGCGGCTTGGAGACCGAGGCGAGCTGAAACACCGTGTCCACATCGACGTCCCCCACCACGCCCGCCTGGCGTTCGCCCAGGCCCTTGAGGTACCGGACCTGGCCCTCGTACACCACGGCGACCGCGATGCCGGGCACGGAGGTGGCCGCCTTGTCCTTCTTGACGATGTCGTCGAGCACCGCCAGGGCTCGCGTCACTCCTTCGGCGGTGATCTGCCCGGAGGCCGTGGACGTCGCGGAGGCCACGGCCCTGGGGCCCGGTGCTGGCGCGGCCGCCGTCGAACCCGTCCCGGTGATGGCGGCCCCGACTCCCGCCGCTCCCAGGCCCCGCAGCAGCGTCCTGCGTGCCATTCCCGTCGCCGCCGTCGGTGCTGAACCCTGCCCATCGTCGTGCGCCATGACTCCCCCCTGAAGCCCCACGTCGAAACGGTTTCGACGCACCCGCGGAGCGCAGACTGAGAGGCCCGTGGAGGCACGCGCAAGAGACCCAGGTCCCATTGTGCCGCCGAGTCAACGCACCCCGTTTCCCAGGGGCCCCGCGTCGTCGCCGGAGCCAGCCGCATCGCGGCGGACCGTCCTGGCGCCACGAAAAAGAGCCGCGCCCACCCTTGGAGTGGGGCGCGGCTCTCGGACATCAACACTGACAGCGGGCTACTGGCAGCCACCCGCCTGCAGGTAGTCGACCAGCGAACCACCGCCGCTCGAGTTCTCACGGCTCACCAGACACTGGCCCGCGCCGACGGTCACGCTCGAGTCACCCACGGTGAGCGACAGCTCGCCCGTCACCACCTGCACGCCGCCCTTGAAGCCGGTAGCGACGTTGGCCCGCACCGGACGCAGGCTCGGGCCGCCCGTTCCACCCGTGAGGCGCACGCGATACGTCGCATCCTCGTACGCCGACGGGACTTCCATCTCGGCGTCCGCCTTGAGCGGCGCCAGGAAGAAGCGCGCCACCAGGTCCACCTCCGGCTGCACGCGCACCAGCGGCAGCCCGTCATCCCCACGCGACAGCGTCAGGTCGAAGTGGCGGCCGGACTGGCTGTTCAGGTCCAGGGTGAAGAGCTTGTCGGTGCCCAGGCTCAAGAAGCTCTGCGCGTCGCCGAGCCCCACGTGGCCCACGGTGAAGTCCTTCTGGTTCTCCGTCGCCTCCAGGGTGAACGACAGGCCCGACAGGGACACCGTCCAGTCCTTGCCGCGCAGCGCCGGCGCCAGGCCCGCGTACGGCAGGCGCACCTCGGTGGTGTTCAGGTCCAGCAGGAAGCGCGCGCGCTTCGCCGCGCCATCCGCCTCCAGCTCCACCAGCGGAGCGGCGCGCTCCGAAGAGATGGCGATGGTGCCATCCTCGCCCGTCAGCTCCAGACGCAGCGCCTGGAGGATGGAGCCGCTGACAATCCAGTGCTGTTCCCCCGCCTTCGTCACCTTCAGCTCCACCTGCCCCACCATCACCGTGGGCAGCGCCGCGGCCGCCTCCGCGTCGAGCTGCTGCACCGCGCTCTTCACGCCCCCCAGGTCCACCACCAGGGAGGTGGCCTTCGGCAGGAAGCGCAGCGACACGGGCTGGGCACGCTTGGACCCGATGAGGAACGTCAGCTCCAGCCCGTCATCATCCAGGGTCGTCGCGCGCACGCGCAGCTCGGACTGGTTCACGAACTTCACGCAGTCGGCGTCCGCCAGCACGCTGCCATCGGTGCAGACCTTCTCGCCCTTGAGCAGGAAGATGGTGGAGTCACCCTCCGTCGACTCCACGTGCTCCGCGATGAAGACGCGCTCGCGCAGGTACTTCTCCAGTCGCGCGGACTGGGCATTCGTCTTGGCCTCGTCGGAGAAGTCGGGAAGCGACGAGCCCCCCTCCTCATCCTCCTGACTCGGGAGCGCCGGCAGGGGCACGCCGTCAAAGCCCGCGCTGAAGACGGAGAGGGCCTCCTCCAGGCTGTCAACCGCGGGCAGGCCGTTCATCGTCCGCACGCTCGCGCTGACACCGCGCACCATCTCCGCCGAACGGCTGGCGGTGACATCCGCGACCTTCTGCGCATCGGGCGGGTTCTCGCTGTCGCATCCGGTGGCGACCAGGGCGAACACCGCGACGCCGGCAAGCCAGGACCTGGCGTTTCTCATGAGCTGCTCCTTGGAAAGGGTGTGAGTGCGTGCCCCTCTTGAGCAATGCATGGGCCAACCGGGACTCCAGGTGTTTCCAGTGGTTACCACCACGACTGGGGGTGTAGCGCGCTGCACACCGCGACATCACTGTCACGAAGGCTACGCACCTCGCATCCCCGGCGCGCGCGCCCTGACACGGATTGGACGCACCGCGCGAGGCGGCAGGTTTGACTTAATATACACCGTACACTAATCAGTCAGGCCTTGATTCCGGCGGGGCGTGAGCGCTGCACGTCCGGACAAAAGGAGCGACAGATGGCGGAGCGTTGGCTTCTCCAGGGCGCCACCGTGGTGACAGGAGACCGGGAGCACGAAGACCTTCCGTGCGGCGATATCCTCATCGAGGACGGGCGCATCACCGCGATGGGCCGGGAGCTGCGCGTGGAGGGCTGCCGCGTGCTCCCTCTCGCGGGGAAGCTCGTGATGCCGGGGCTCATCGATACCCATCGGCACACGTGGCAGACGCCGTTGCGTGGGTTGGGGGGTGACTGGACGGTGCTCGACTACCTCGCGGCCGTCCGGGTGAAGCTCTCCCCCGCCTTCCGCCCGGAGGATGTCCATGCGGGCACGCTCGCGGGTGCGCTCGAGGCGCTCGACGCGGGCATCACGACGCTCGTCGACCACGCCCACTGCATCGCGTCACCGGCACATGCGGACGCGGCCCTCCAGGGGCTCCAGGAGTCGGGCATCCAGGCACTCTTCGCCTATGGCTACGCTGCGGGCTCCGAGCCGAGTCCCTCCTTCCCCACCCCTGAGCACCGCTTCGCCGATGCACGACGGCTCCGCGAAGGCCCGCTCTCCTCCGACAGCGGACGGGTGCGCCTGGGCATCGCGCTCACGGAGATGCAGATTCCGTGGGAGCAGAGCCGAGCGGAGGTCTGCTCGGCGCGTGAGCTCGGCGTGCCCATCACCCTGCATTGCTCGGCATGGCCCGTGACGGGGCCGAGCGAAGTCGAGCAACTGGAGCGTGAGGGCCTGCTCGGCCCGGACCTCCTCTTCGTGCACTGCACATTCAGCGGTGACGACGACCTGGCACGAATCGCGGGCAGTGGCGGCTCCATCTGCGCCACCCCGGAGTCGGAGCTTCAGATGGGCATGGGGTTCCCTGTCATCGGGCGTGCCCTGCGCGTGGGGGTTCGGACGACGCTTGGCTGTGATGTCGTGGCGAGCAACGGAGGCGAGCTGTTCACCGCCATGCGGCTCGCGCTCCAGTCCGAGCGGGGCCGCGCGAATGCACTGGCGGGCCTGCCCAGGAGGCTCGACCTCAGGGCGGGCCAGATGCTCCGCATGGTGACGCAGGACGCGGCCGATGCCATCGGGCTCGGGGCCGTCACGGGCTCCCTGCGTCCCGGGAAACAGGCGGACCTGATTGTCCTCGCCGCCGACGCCCTGAACATGACTCCGCTGGGCCATCCGCGCGATGCGGTGGTGCTGCAGGCCCATGCGGGGAACGTCGAGTCGGTGATGGTTCGCGGCGAGCTCGTGAAGCACCAGGGGCGCCTCATTGGGAAGGACGTGGCCGCCGTCCGCCAGAAGGTCCTGCGAGCGCGCGATGCGGTGCTGGAGCGCGTCGGAGGGCTGTCCGCGCTCCTCGCCGACCACGCGAAGCTGGAGGAGCATTGGGACCTTGGGAACGGGCGTGCAAGCGCCACCTCAGGGACGCGCTGACGACATGGCGTGAAGTACCCGTTTGCGTGCCTCGCGGAGCCCACTAGGTTGGACGCCGCCGCGGAGGGACTCGCGCGGCGATGCGAGGAGCGGGATGGCCGGTCGCGAAGGGGCTGCGGGAAAGAAGGCGCGGAAGACACTGGGACGCCCCGCTCGGCTGTCCCTCCCCCTCGTCATCGAAGCCGCCGCGAAGCTCGTGCGGGAGAGTGGGCTGAAGAGCCTCTCGATGCGCGTGTTGGCGGAGCGAATCGGCGCAACGCCCATGGCCGTCTACAAGCACGTCGGAGACCGCGAGGACCTCGTATCGCGGGTCGTGGAGCACGTCTTCGAACAGCTCTCGCTGCCGGATGACTCGCTCGCGCCCCTGGACTGGCTGCGGGAGGTGGCGCTGCGCGTCCGCGTGCTCGGCCTGGCACACCGGGGAGTGATGGACTTTCTTCTAGAGGAGGGCCCGGCCGTCCGGGGCGCGCTCCTCGTATTGGAGCGCACCGTCAGCAAGCTCCACGAGGTGGGCGTGCCCTGGAGCGAGGCCGGGGACCTGCACAACACGTTCTTCTCCTGGCTCGCGGGCACCATTCGCCGCCAGGAGCAGTGGGCCGGCAGGGCCGAAGACGCGCCCGCTCCCCTCCAACGCTTCCACGCCGCCGCCCTCGCCCTTCCTTCCAAGGACTACCCCGGTGTGAAGAACACCCTGGCACGCATGCGAGCGTTGGATGTCGACGCGGAGTTCCAGAACAGCCTCGACTTCATGCTGGAAGGAATCGGCCGACGCATCCAGCGCCACCAGGGCGAGACCCCGCCCGCGAAGAAGCCTCGCCGGAAGGCGTGACGTCACCGGGGCGCCCGAACTCCAGGCACTCGAAACCTGCGTGCTCGACCGGCGCTCTTCAAAGCGACTCCGCCTTGGAGAGGGGCTGGAAACACCTGACCAGACAGACTCGATGTGCATCAATCCATGAAAGACAACCTCGTCATGCACCTAGCGGAAACCCCGAGGTGGGTGACGGAACACCCGGGCATGAGGCGTGGGCCCCTCGACAGGCAAAGGGCGACATCATCTATCATTGGATGAATGGCACACTCGATTGCCCTGCGGAATCCAGCCGAACTCGCGCGGACTGTCGACCCGGCGGCAGGCGAGCACTTGAAGCTGGAGCTGGATTCGCTCCACGCCGTCAAATCCCGCGCCTTCCTCGACGTGGCGGAGGCCATCTATGACGAACTCGCGAAGCGCCAAATTCGCTACCACCACGAGCCCTTCTCTCGTGATGAGAACAAGCAATGGATCCGTGAGACCGCGGAGGTGCTTTATGGCGGTGTGGGCGCGAACTGCGTGGATCTCGCGGTCCTGTTCTGCGGTGCGTGCCTGACGTACGGGCTCCTTCCGCTGCTGGTGGTGATGAAAGGACATGCCCTCGTCGGCGTCTCCGCGAAGCTGGGACGTCACGAGTGGCACGAGAGGCCTCTGCACAACGAGGAGCCGTTTTCTCGAGACTCTCCGACTCTTAAGAATTCTGGCCACCTGCTCCACCTCCATGACCGACAGCGGTATCGATTCATCGACTGTACGGGCCTCACGGAACGCAGCAACCACAAGCAGCTTTCCTTCAGCCAGGCCTGCGAGCTCGCGCTAGAGCATCTTCTCACCAATGAGTTCGAATTCGAAGTCGCTCTCGATATCGAGACCCTGCACCGGACTGGTTATGAGCCCGCCCAGCCTTCCGACCATCCGTACGATCCACTTCGGACCGCGCCCATCCTGCTCCATAGGCGCTGGGGGCGCTTTGCAGCCTCCCGTGGTGGGGTCCTGGCAGAGGAGAGCCTTGAGCGCCGCGCGGACGGCCCCAGGCCGCCGCTCGCGGACACCTGGCAAAAATTCCTCGGCGCCCGCCCCTGGCCAGAACGGCTCCAGAAGCGCATCTCCAAGCTTGGACAAGTCGGGCACGGCAACGAGGCCATTGAAAAGCTGGTCCAGAAGCTCGAACGACTCGACCTTCGACAACCCTACGCTGCCATTGGCAAGGAAGCACGCCAACTCCGCATCGACGAATGCTACAGGCAAACAAAGCTCCTGCTCGCGAAGGCGCTCCGCCCGCAGCGTCAGCTCCAGACAGAAGAGCACCTGGGGCTGTCCAAGGACGCGCTCCAGCGGCAACTGTCCGAGCTGGAGAGCCTGCAGAAGTTCCTCGACAAGCCACGTCATGGCCGCTGCTTCACCGTCCTCGGGGGCTCGGGGAGTGGGAAGACCCACTTCATCGCATCCATCTTGAACGGACAACTGGCGGACACGCAGGTATGGGTCCTACCCGTCAAGCTGAGGGCCTCCGGCCATGCGGTGGGGGACCAGGTGCTCGACGCGGTCAAAGCCGCGATCCAGATCATCTGGGCTGACTTCAACCAGCTCAACAACTTCCTGCGAAATCAGAGTCTGCGGATGGTCGTCGCTGTCGACAATGTGCATGTGCTCGCCCGGGATGCCTCGCCGCTGTGGGATCAACTGCTCGAGCTGGTGAGAATGAACACGGTCTTCGAGTGCATCGACTGGGTATTCACCTGTCTGGACACCCGGTACGACGACATCGCGGCTCAAGAGGATTTCATCCTCAGCTACGGCCCTGACTCCGGAGAGGAAGAGACCGCAAGCCCCTCGCACGGAGGAAACGAGCGTGGCTGGGTGATGCTCGATGAACTGAATGAGCAACAGCAAGTAGGGCTGAAGGTACTTGGGGAGTTTGGCCGCGACCGCATCCACGTCGAGGAAGACACAATCGACCCCGGTGCGCGGAGGCAACTCTGCTCGCCTTTCGCCGCATGGGTCCTGATTGATGCCCTCCAGGGTGAACAGAAGACCGTATCCATCGCCAACCTACACTACATTGATTTCATGGTGCGCTTCTGGAAGGGCCGCATGAAAAGGACCCCAGCGTTGCGCCAGACAAAGGGAGTCGACTCTGTCAGGCGCATCGCGGCGTGGATCCATCTCGGGATGCTGGAGCGGGATTGCGCGTTCGAGACATTGGTGGCGACAACGTCTGACTTGTTGGAGCAACGCGAACATCGAGTCAGAGTCACTGAAGCCAAGGACGTGGAATGCATCCTTCGACTATTGCAGGACGCCAACCTGCTGACCCCTGCCCAGAATCCAGACAGCATCCCCGGCGACTTTCGGAAAGAGGTTGTCGAGTTCAGGTTCGAGAGTTTCTGGCATTGGACCGTCGCCAGTGACATCTGCGAGAGCTCCATGAAGCAGAATGACCTCCCAAAACAATTGGAGTCGGCCGTTCTTCAATCAGCACGACGCGAGTCGACCGAAGCGATTGTAGAGATGACCCTGCTGATGGACGAGTTCCGCCACGAACATACCGCTCGGAAGTCTCGTCAGCCTTCCGCGCTCTGGAAGCCGGTCTTCGCCGACACGAAGCTGCTGACCGCCGGGCATTGGTTTGCGGCCTCGAAGGCGAGGTCCGAGACGCAGCGGGGCCTTGTCGACGCTTTGAGCAACCACGGCACACCCCCCCTGGATAGCCGCTCGGCGTTTGCACTGCTGCATTTCATCGCAAATGCTGTCGACGTCGACAAGGGCCGACTGTTTCACCTGGCGAAACCCCACTTCAAGCTCTTCGCGGAGCACAAGTTCGGACGATTCTTCCTCTACGTCGCGGAGAGGCAACTCAGTGACGAACTGGACCCGGTCTGCATCGCTCGCTGCATGGCGGCATTCGTCGGGGCGGAGGACATGAACATCGAGGAGCCCCTGGCTCGGCTCACGATGGAGGTTCTCGAGCACGCGTGTACCACGCCGTCCGAGACGATCACCCTCATGATGGAGCATGTCTGCGTCGCCCAGGGACTCCGGAAAGTGATAGTGCATGAACCCCGGCCAGCCCAAACCGATGCCGTCATGGCGGGCACCACTGAAAGCACCATCAACCGGAACTGGCGCGAATGGGTCTTCCACCTGCTCTGCGAGCGGTTGCTCGAACAACATGATGTCGAAGCCTTCAGGTTGCTCGATGCGGCGGGGTGGTATGCATTGAAAGGAGGGAAGATTGCGTCGGACGTTCGTACGCAGATGCATCGTCAGGCGAACTTCGCCTTCGGCTCCTGGTACCGCACTCCCTCGCGGCACGAGAAGCGTGCCGCATACGATCAGCTCGTCAACGAACTCTCCCGCCACAGCGAGGTGGGCAAACGCAAGACCGCATTCTTCATGGTCCGGCACACCGTCGTGACGAACCAGCAGATGGAGGTGCTGGTCGACAAGCGCTTCCATCCCATCCTCGCGAGATTGCGTGCGGACCCGGAGCTTGCCGACTTCGTTCCCAGGTGGGAGCCGTTCTTCCGAGTCAACCTCGATGCATACCCCTGAGGGAGGGGCCGCTACCGCCAGGCAATGCCAGGAAGCCGCTCTGGACGAAGCAGCGTGTAATCGCGTCCTCCGGGCAGCTCCAGCGTGAGCTTGCGTTCGCGCTTGAAGGCGACGGTTGCCTTCATGGTGGACTCCACATCAAAGGCCTTCAGCCCGAGCGAGAGTGAGTACTCCACGGCGGCCTCGAACGTATGCGTGTAGGTTGACACATCACCGCTCGTATCGCCGCCCAATGGATAGGTACGGACTTCAGTGGCCCGCCCCATGAAAGCCTCGACCTCGCTGGCGGTCGCGACCCGGGGAGCCGCCAGGAAGTGGTCCGAGCGACGGGGGCGCACTGCCTGGCGCTTGAAGAACTTCGAGACCAGTTGCGCGTCCTGGTAGAGCCCCATCGAGTAGGTCTCGATGCGCACGGGGACATAGATGATCTTCGCCGCCCCCCCGTCCCCAAGCGCGCTGAACGCCTCGGAGCGTCCCACGGTGATCGACTGCCTGGCACCAAGCCCGCTGCCGAAGAGGGTGGTGCTCCATTCGTGCGTGCCCGTCAGGGTGTCGGCTTGTTCGAAGCGCACCGCTGCCTTCTCGTGTGCGGGCGCCGCGAGGAGCAATAGGGGGACCTCTACCTCCTCGATGACCGGCTTCATTTCGAGGTAGAGCACGTTGTCCAGCACGAGGCTCTGCAGGTAGCCCATCGCGCGGCGGAGCAGGTCCTCCATGAGACTTCCTCGCAGCGGCGACGGAGCCGCGGCGACCTTCGGCTCGAAATCGCTGACCTCATGCACGAAGCGCCCGTAGAGGTCTTCAACCAGCTCCGGGCTCGCGCCAATCTCCGAGAGGGACAGCTTGAGCTGCGACCAGTCTGTCGCGGCGAGCTCTAACCACTCCTTGCGCTCCACGTCATTGAGAGTGCGGTCCATTGGCTGAGTATACCAGGACGCACTCCGGGCAGCCGCCCGCGTCCCCACGGGGTCCGCACCCTCCGCGGCGGTGTACCGGACTCGACGGGCTCGTCCATGCGGACTCCAACCTGGTAGCCTGGTCAGACCCCGGTGCCGTGCCTGACACGGTGCCGGGTGCCCATGACCCAGGACCCCGACTGGCCCATCCGTGTCGCCGCCATCACCGCCCTCCAACAACGGGTGCGGCAATATGGCGAGGTCCTCTCCTGGGACGTCATCGATGCTGGCTTTACCTACAGGGGAGAGACGCTCCACTTCGCGAACCGGGCGCGCGGCATCTTCTGGCCCCGACAGATGAGCGAGTCCGCCCTCTCCATCAAGACCACGGTGCCTCGACAGGGACGCGAGGCTCGCTATGACGACCTGCCGTCGGACGAGGGGTTCGAGTACAAGTTCCAGGGCGAGGATGTCGAGGGGCGGGACAACCGACGCCTCGTCCGCGCCATGGAGCTGGACGCGCCGCTCATCTACTTCTACGGAATCGAGCCGGGCATCTACGCGCCCATCTGGCCCGTCTACATCTCGGGCGTGGACCTGACCGCGAAGTCCTTCACGGTGGCCTCGGGCCCACCGGGAGCGCAGGTGCAGGCGCCGGGGAGCTTCGCGGCGGACCCGAGGCTGCTCACCCTGGAGCGCCGCTACACGACGGTGCAGGTGAAGAAGCGACTGCACCAGGTGGCCTTCCGGCAGCACGTCCTGCACGCCTATGAGCAGCGCTGCGCGGTCTGTCGCTTTCCACGCAGGGAGCTGCTGGACGCGGCCCACATCCTCCCGGACCGGGATGTGCGCGGCCGTCCCGAGGTGCCCAACGGCCTGTCGCTGTGCAAGCTTCACCATGGCGCCTTCGACGCGGACCTCCTGGGCATCCGTCCGGACGGCGTCATCGAAATCGCCCAGCGGCTGATGGACGAGCACGACGGGCCCACGCTGGAGCACGGACTCAAGGGCTTCGCGGGAAAGCCGCTGGGAATCCTCCCCTTGCTCCCCGCCCAACGCCCCCGTCCGGAGTATCTGGAAGAACGCTACGCGCTCTTCCGACGCACCCGCGACTCGTAAAGGCGAGAGGTGCCGGGTCATTCGTACCAGGTCGGCACGAGCTTCCGGACCTCCGGAAGCGCGGCGACGTCACAAACCATGGTCCACGCGGCGGGCGTGAGCGCACCGTGGCGTGCCTCGCATTCGGTTTCGCCGGTGGGGATGAAGTAGAGCGTCTCCTTCGGCAGGTCGCAGCCGGCGCGGCCTCGGGAAGGGTTTGCCTCGATGGAGGGGGCGAGCGCTTTCACGCGGGCGAGCAGGGCTTCGTCCCCCGTCGGCAGGCAGAACTCCACCGAGCCATCATTCATGCACCCTGTCTCTCGGCTGAACCTGAGCTTGTGTGTCGGGCAGGCCTCGCCCTGGACCGAGGGGGCACCGGAAGGCCGCGCGCGTGGTGGACCCGGCGACGGGGTAGCGCAGGCCGACAGCGCGGCGAGCAACAGGAAAGGCATGGCGAATCGTCTCACGACGCTTCCTTTACACGCCTCCTTCACTGTCGGGGAAGCGCGAAGTCGCCCGAGAGACAGGTCCACGAAGACGGGGCCATCCAGTCCCAAAAGACATCACACGACTAAGGGAAATCCGCAGGACTGTGACAACGCCACCTCAAGGAAGTGACAGCCCAGGGGGTGCGGGCCGAGGCGGAAGAGTGCTAAACCCAACGAAGTCTCACAGCGGCCTCCACGGCCACGAAGTCCTCCGCCCAAAACCAGCCGTCCACGCAGCCCGAAGTTCGCTCCACCCGTCACGCTCATCCGCGACGAAGAACTCCGTCCATACAGCGACTGTCCATCTCCAGGGGCACGGGGGCAAACCACAAGGGGAGACACGACATGCTTCAAAGCATGAGTCTGCTGTCGCTATGCCTGCTCACCAGCCTGCCAGCAAAGCCCGTCACACCTGGAGACACCGCGCCGCAACAAACCGAATCACCAGACAGCCCGTTCTCCCTGCTCCCCGTCCCTCCACGCGTCCCATCGCCGCCCTCCGCGACAAAGACTGAAGACACCGGGCCCGCTCGCACGATGCTCCCGGAAGACGCGCCCAACTGGCTCCAGATGCGCGGGACCAGCGGCCTGGACCAGGGAACGGATGTCGCGGCGTCCTGCGAAGGCGTCTATGCGGTGGGCTACACCACGGGCAGCTTCGACGGGAGCACCACCGCCGTCGGGAGTGACTGGTTCCTGGCCAAGTACAATCTGGCGGGCGCGTTTCAATGGGCCCGCCAGCATGGCGCGCCCGCCACCTCCGCCAACCCCAACCCCGCGGACTTCGCCGAATCCATCGCCACCTTCGACGTCGGCGGTCGCTGCAACGACCCCGTCATCTATGTCGCCGGCTACACCTCGGGCAACCTCGACGGGAACACGAACTCGGGCATCTCCGATGCCTTCCTGACGAAGTATGACAAGAAGGGGACCCGCATCTGGACCCGGCTGTTCGGCACCCCGACCGCCGACCGCGCGACCTCCGTCGCCACCGACAAGAGCGGCAACATCTACATCGTCGGGTATTCAGCCACGAGCTCTTCGGGGACCGATGCCTTCGTCGTGAAATACGACGCAGCGGGGACCCTGCAGTGGTCGAAACCGCTCGTCAGCAGCAACAACAAGAACGACCAGGCCCGGGGCGTCGCCACGGACGCCAATGGCGACATCTACGTGGGCGGCCACACCCACGGCAATCTCGGGGGAAACAATACGGACAGCAGCAGCCTGACCAGCGACGTCTTCATGGTCAAGCTGGGCCCCACGGGCACCCAGATATGGGCGAAGCAGTTTGGAACCACCACCCAGGATGTGATGGAGGACCTGGCCACCTCGCGACGACTCACCGGCGAGATTGATATCTATCTGGTCGGCTACACCATCGGGAGCTACGCGGGAACCAATCCCAGCGCCGAGTACGATGCCCTGCTCCTGAAGTTCCGGCCGGACGGCACGGTCCAATGGCAGCAGCAGTTCGGAACGGCCGGACGGGACATGCTGTACGGAGTCACCTCCGACGGCGGCGGTACGGTGTACGTGACGGGCATCAGCAACCACGACATCAAGACCGGCGCCCCGCTCGACAGCGGCGACCTGGCGGAAACCGATGTCTTCATGAGGAGCTTCAGCGCGACCGGAGCCCCGTTGAAGAGCCGGCAGATCGGCTCGACCCACCCGACGCTCCCCAACGCCGAGTTCGACATCGGCGCGGGCATCGCCGTCGACACGGGCGCTGGGGTCTACATCGTGGGCCACACCGACGCGGCCTTCCCCACCCTTCGCGCCACGTCTCAAGGCAGCACCGACCTGCTCGTGTTCAGGTACCTGGAAGGCTGCACCATCACGACGCCAGGCCAGTGCCACCTCAGCTATGGCTGGGGAGACCCGCACTACGTGACCTTCGACGGCTATGCCTATGACTTCCAGGGGCACGGAGAGTTCATCCTCGCCGAGTCGACCGTCGGCGACCTTCACATCCAGGCCCGCCAGCTCCCCTGGAACGGCTCTTCCCATGTCAGCGTCTTCAAGGCCGTCGCCGCCAGGCTTGGCACCGAGCGCGTGGCCTACTACCTGGGGGCTTCGCCTCCCTTCAAGATCAACGGCCTCGCGGTTCCCATCACCAAGGAGACCCCGCTGCGCGACGGAGGGCGCATCATCCCTCGAGGGAGCGGATACGTCGTCGAGTGGCCAACCGGAGACCACCTGGTCATCACTCCCGTCGGCTCCTACATGAATGTCGACGTGCTGCTGTCCCCGGCGCGCCGAGGCAACGTCCGGGGGCCCCTGGGCAACTTCAATGGCAACCGCGCCGACGATTTCGTCCTGCGCGACAACACGCCACTCGCCGCGCCTCCTTCGTTCGCGCAGATGTATGTCGGCCCACAGGCCTACGTGAACAGCTGGCGAATCTCCCAGGCGGAGTCACTGTTCGACTATGCCGCGGGCGAGTCCACCGCCACGTTCACCAACCTCAACTTCCCTGTCGCACCGCCGTCACCAACCCCCGCCCAGCGGCAGCAGGCCCAGCAGGTCTGCCAGAACGCGGGGGTCACCCAGATCGCCACGTTGTGGGCCTGCATCACGGACGTGTTCGTCACCAATGACACCTCGTTCGCCAGCGGCGCCGCGGCCGTCCAGACCAGTGCCCAGACCCAGGGCACTCCGCCTCCTCCCCAGCCCGCCCCCCAGTCCGTCTACCTGGTCAACTTCGAAGCGGGAGCGGGCGCCGGTGAGTGGAGCTCACAGCTCAGGAGCACGGTGCCCGCGGGAGGCCGCACCTTCCTCGGCGAGTTCAGCAACGAGACCGTCAGTCTCACGCTCCCGTCCCTGCCCCCGCACACCACGGCCACCGTCAGCTTCGACCTGTATGTCATCAATGGCTGGGATGGCAACGGAGCCTTCGGCCCCAGCCGCTTCCGGCTGACGGCATCGGGACTTCCCCTCCTGCTCGACACCACCTTCTCCAACACGCGGAGCAGCCAGTCGTATCCAGGGAACTACCCCACGGTGAACGCGGCCGGAGCAGGTGCTTTCGAGCGAAACACCCTCCTGTATCCCATGGGGGACTCGGTCTACCGGCTCAAGTACACGTTCAACCACTCGGCCACGAACCTGACGCTGTCCTTTGCCGCGGCGGACCTCTCCGGCATCAATGAAGAGGCCTGGGGTCTGGACAACGTCGAGATACAGCTCCAGTAGCGCCCACCAAGGCAACACGCGGCCCTTCCACCCCGTGGCTCCGGGTGGAGGGGCCCCTTGCCTGGAGCCAATCCCATGAAAAACCATCTCGGGCTGTTGCTCGCGGGGACTTGCATGGCCCTCGCCGCAGGCTGTGGTGCTTCCGAGGAGGTCCTCCTGGAAGGACCTGCCACCACGCGCGCCTCCGCGAGTGTCGAGGACGCCGCCTTCACGACGCTCGACTACCCTGGCTGCGAGCAGGACTATTCCGACCACAACACGCCGGTGCTCTACGAAGGAATCACCACCGAGCGCAAGGCGTGCAGTGGAGAGACGTCCACCGTCTTCGTGAACTTCCTTCACGAAGTCCCAGCGGGCATCACCCTCGACCTGTTCCAGGCAAACAGCTTCGGGAAGTTCGGGCTGGACGACAAGCTCGCGCAGCGCGCGCCGTTGCATCTCGTCAAGCTCGACACCTTCGTGAATCCCTGGGGCGTGCCGATAACGCGCTATCGGATCTCCATCAGCTACACCCTGGTCGAGTCCGAGTACTGCCGGCATGCCACCTTCTCGGCCGCCTACCAGCTCGCCACCCATTGCCCCGAGCTGCCGACGATTCGCTCCCCGCCGCAGACCGACTCGCTCACTCCCAAGACGTACGCGGTCTATCCCTTCATCGTCTCCAGTGCCAGCAACGCAGGGGCCCACAAGTTCGTGGCCATTCCATCCGTGACCTCGTGTTCCGAGTGTCACAAACCGGCCTTGGGGCCCACTCCCGAGCACGTCTTCGAGTACCGCCGCACCGGCACCACCCCGTGGTCCACCATCACTCGCGGCGACTACCTCGCGTTCGAGGTGACCGTGGCCTCGGCGGGCGTCTACGAGTTCAGGTCGAAGGGCCGGCTCAAGCCCAATGGCAGCTACTCCAGCTACTCCCCAGTCTCCGTCCTGTACGTCCCGTAGCCATGAAGCCAGCCTCTCCAAATCGAGTCAGGGAGTCATCATGAATGCATTCTTTCAAGGCCGGTGCTTGTTCCCCAGAGGTGTCGCCCCCACGCTTCTCGCCGCATTCGTCGGGCTCGTGGGGGGCCTGGCTTGTGATGGGGAGCAGACCCGCCTCTCACACGAAGTGGGCTCACCCGAGGCCTCCACGGACCTGACGGCCGTTGTTTCTCCCATGGCCTCGGAGGCCTCGCGGGCCTCGCTTGCGCCCCGTTGGGAGGCCACCGGCTCCCTGAGCATCGACCGACACAGGGCCGCCAGCGTGCGACTGAACTCGGGCAAGGTGCTGGTGGCGGGTGGGTACTCGTACAACAGCAGCTCCAACAACTACCTGGCCAGCGCGGAGCTCTATGACCCGGCCACCCGGACCTGGTCCATGGCCGCGTCCATGGCCGTCAATCGCGACGGGCCCGTGGCCACCTTGCTCGCGAACGGAAAGGTGTTCGTCGTGGGCGGCTACACCAGCACGGGCAGGACGGCGACCGCGGAAGTCTATGACCCGGCGACCAACTCCTGGTCCGCCGCCGGCGCGATGCGCACGGCCCAGGAGGACTGCACCGCGACGCTGCTCACCAACGGCAAGGTGGTGGTGACTGGCGGCTACATCTCCACCCCTGAAGTGTATGACCCGGCGACCAACACCTGGTCTCTCGCGGGAGCCCAGAGCCCGACCCGGTTGGGCTCGACGTCGACCTTGTTGCCCAACGGGAAGGTGCTGCACGTCGGGGGATGGGATGGAGCGACCCACGCCACGGCGCGCCTGTATGACCCCGCCACGAACTCCTGGTCCGCGACCGCGTCCATGGCCACGGCGCGTTGGGACCACACGGCGACGCGCCTGCCCAACGGAAAGGTGTTGGTCGTGGGCGGTTGGGAAGATGTGGCGGCCGCGGAGCTGTACGACTCCACGACCAACACCTGGTCCCCCGCCGGAACGATGAGCACGCCCCGTGCGTTCCACACCGCCGCGCTGGTGGATGGCAAGGTCCTGGTCACCGGCGGCCACACCAGCAACAACCGGAACACACGGCAGTCCGCGGAGCTGTACGACCCCGCGACCAACACCTGGTCCCTCACGGCCCCCATGGCGACCGGCCGCTCCTGGCACAGCGCCATCACGCTCGTCGATGGAAACATGCTCGTCACGAATGGAGGGCGGACCTCCGAGCTGTACACCCTCTCCTCCGCCCCCATGGGCAGGGTCGCGCAGGGCTACACGTGCGGCGCGGCCGACACCTTCACCCCGAGCTGCGCCTACAGCGTGTCCCCGGACGCCACCTATGCCTGGACGGCGCCCTCCACCGGCCTCTTCACCTTCACCACCGCCGGCTCCGACTTCGACACCGTCCTCGAAATTGTCGACAGCACCACGAGCCAGTCGCTCGGCTGCAACGATGAGGCGAACAGTTCGACGTCCCAGTCCTCGCTGACACTCTCACTCGTCGCGGGACAGAAAATCACCGTCAAGGTCGAGGGATACAGCGTCCACTGCGGCAACTACGCGCTCAACATCCAGTAGGGCCGCGTGGGGCGGGAGTTGTTCATCAGCCAACCCGCTGCCGGAACGTGGCGCCTCCGGGAGACAAGGCCCACGCCGCGCCAGGACCGCTGCGGCTTCGTCACACAAGCCGCAGTCGCGTCTCTCACCGGATTGAGCCCGTGTCCGAGTCGTGGTCTAGGCATCCGCACCATGCGCTCGCAGATGTTGCGGTCCCTCCTCGGACTGATGCTTGTCATTCCCTTCCGCACCGTGGAGGCCCGGCCCGTCCAGGCGGAAGCCCAGCTCTGGTACACCGTGTCGGCACAGGGCCACATCGGAGAGCACTTCCTCTACTACCTGGAGGCGCAGCCGCGCTTCAGCAAGGACGACGGCCGCGCCATCCTCCGCTCGGCGGGAGGCGTGCGGCTGTTCCAGGACATGTCCCTGTGGCTGGGCCAGGGCTGGATTCCGCTCTGGGTCTGGGATGGAGACCCTGCGCTACAGCGGGGTGAGAGCCGCCTCTATCAGCAGTACCTCTACACGCCGAAGCTGGGGTCCGTGCGAGGGACGCTCCGGGCGCGCTTCGAGCAGCGCTTCCTCTCCGGGACGACGGAGGTCTCCCTCCGCGCGCGCGTCATGCTCCGCGGTGCCCAGCCCGTGGCCGCGGAGGGGCGCCTGTCACTGATTCTCTGGGACGAGGTCTTCTACCATCTCAACTCGGTGGAGGGCGGTCCCAGCGCGGGCTTCGACACGAACCGCGCGTTCCTCGGCGTGGGCTGGAAGTACGCAGACCACTCTTCCGTGGAGGTGGGCTACCTCAACGCCTTCATCCGCCGGCCCTCCTCCGAGACGGATCAACTCATTCACGCGCTCTCCGTCTCCATGCCCTTCAACTACTTGTAGCAAGGCGATCGGTGCTCCGGCCCCCAGTCCCCGTGCCTGGGGTGTCTTTGCCCCAGGGGGCAGATGACCGATAAACAGACATCACTGTGTGTTTCCGAAACACTTCGTAATTTCCCCACAATCCGCAGCAATTACGCGGAGCTGTGCGAAGCGCCGTCAACACCCTTTACGCGCTGGAGCGGAACACCTGGAGCACCCGTAGTCCATGTTATACGCCATTTGCGGGTTTCTCACCCTACGAGATTGCTTGGCCCATCGATTGCTCAAGGCCCGGAGCGCGTCAGGCCGCAGCTGGTGGACACCAGGCGGATGACGCGTCCCCCCGTAGTCTGAATGGACGAGGAATCTCCGATGCCCGTGTTCCAGAAGATGTTCAAGGGAGCTGCTGTCCTCGCGATGACCGGTAGCGCGCTGCTGACTGGCTGCGGCACCGACACGCAGGTCGATGACGCACAGCACGAGCAGGAAATCATCGCCAACCTGGTCGAGGCCGGCTTCCCGGCGAACGACATCATGGTGGCGGATGGCGACGTGTACGTGGGCCGCGACGCCCATGTGACGCTCGAGGCGTCCCGCGAGATGCTGCAGCCCGTCGAGGCCGGCCCGGAGCAGTACCGCACGACCAACCTGGTCGCCTCCAGCATCACGCGCATCTGCATCGTTCCGACGGCCGCGTTCAACGGCTACGCGCGGCTGAGCCAGGGCCTGGATCTGGCCATCGCGAACTACAACGCGCTGGGCCTGAGCTTCACCATGGCGCGTGGCAGCACGGGCACGTGCAGCGCGACCATCTCCGCGCGGACCACGACCGGCACGGGCGGCTCCGCGGGCTTCCCCTCCGGCGGCCGTCCCTACGGCACCATCAACATCGGCACCGGCCTCAACACCTACAGCGTGGGCGTGAACGAGCACGTCATCACCCACGAGCTGGGCCACACGGTCGGCTTCCGTCACTCTGACTACTACAACCGCGCCATCAGCTGCGGCTCGGGTGGCAACGAGGGCGCCGCGGGCGTCGGCGCCATCCACATCGCCGGCACGCCGACCACGGCGTCCACGGGTGGCTCGCTCATGAACTCCTGCTTCCGCTCGACGGAGACGGGCAACTTCACCGCCTCCGACCGCACCGCGCTGACCACCCTGTACTAGTGCTGGCGCGCTCCCCACGGATTCAATCCTGACGCCGTGGGGGTGCTCCTCGAGGGCTCCGCCCTCACCGCCCGAGCCTCCAGTCCGCGACTCACGTCCGGGCTGGAGGTTCGCGGCTTCATGCGGTGTGGTCCCCGTGTATCGAATCAATTCTCTTCGGAGCGCTGGGACGTCACGAGCCAGCCCTTGCCGTCGAACTGGTAGAACCAGGTGGCGTTGCCCTCGCCCCGGTCGACCAGCCCCTGACTCGAACCCATCGGGACGTAGCGCTGAAGGCAGCTCACCTCGCGCGGCAGCGCCAGGACCTCCCGCACGTGCCCGCCGCGCGTGAAGAGCACCCGCACGGGGACAGACTGGTTGCACGAGTAGCCTTCGCCCGGGAAGGCGTAGTCCGGCGCTCCGTCCTGGTCGAAGTCACCCCGCACGCACGGCCATCCGTCCTTTCGCAGGACGTCCAGGTCCACGCCCACTTCCTCCAGTCGAGGCGCCGCGTCGCCGACCGTGCCCACGCACAAGCACCGGGTGCTCGTCTCCGTGTCACAGCCCTCATCCGCGAGCGCGATCTCCACGCGCGACGGCGTCTCCTCGCCGCGCAGTGGCGCCTCCGCGCACCCCACGGCCACTGACAGCACAGACGCCCAGATGCAGGTCCAAGGTCGCTGAATCACGTATCGATGCCTCCTGGGGAAGCCCGATTGCAAGCCACGTGCACAGGATCGTGCGGCCCTGGGGCCACACCTCCATCGAGGGGACAAGGCTCGTGACGCCGTCATGGCCCGCGAGCGCGTGGCGGCGGTTGACGTCCACCCCGTCATGGTCGAGGACGGGGGGATGATTGAACTGCCCCCGGGTGCCTCCATGAAGGACTACCAGCACTACATCCACGAGCTGGAGGCCCTGCATGGCTGGTTGAAGCTGGACCTGGTCCACAACTGCTTCCTCATGGGAGAGGAGGTGGGCGAGGTGTTCAAGGCGGTGCGCCGCCACGAGAAGCTCTATGACGAGGGACGCGGCACGCCCACCGAACAGGCCCGTGCCCATGTCGGCGAGGAGCTGGTGGACGTGTTCAACTACCTGCTGGCCATCGCCAACCGCGTCGGTGTGGACCTGGAGCAGGCCTTCCGCGAGAAGAACGCGCGAAACCAGCAGCGCACCTGGAGCTGAGCCAGGCGCCCCGGTTCAGGGCCCCTCAAGTCTTGCGCACTGACTTCTTCTTTTCGCGCTTGCCACCCTTCGATTTGCGCGTGGACCGCTTGTCGACCACCTTGGGCTCGTCGGTATCGCTGTCGTCTTCCCCCTGGCCCCCACGCGACTGTTGCTTCTGCTCGCTGGAGCTGGAGGAGGCCGGACCGCTCCGAGTCGCGGCTGCTCCGTCGAGAATTCCATCCGCGCCGCCAGCGGACAGCCCCGCGGCCTCGCCGAGCCCATCGCCCACATGGTCCGGCAGCCGGGGCTCGGGGACCACGATTTCGGCGGTGTTCCCCTCGTCGTCATACACGGCGGATTCCCAGGCAGCCTCCTCGTAGGCCCGCTTCCAGGCGATGACGTAGGACTTCCGCCAGGCATTGATATAGGCGACACGCTCGGCGGCGTCCGCGCTCCCGCGAGTCGATGCCTCTCTGATGAGGTGGGCACCATCCGTCCGCGCCTGCAGCTGCGTGTAGTGGTCCTCGATATAGGGAATGGCGTCGGGCGCCGGAATGGGAGCGGGCTCATCCAGCTCTGTCTCCTCGAACACCACCTCCCGATACTTCTCCTGGAAGTATCGGGTATAGGTGAGGGCGAACTCCGCCTCATAGGCCTGCCGGGCGGGCGTATCCGTGAGGTTCGTCACCGCGGCGCGGGGAATCTCGCTCAGGACAATCTCCCGGTTGCGCAGGACCGTTTCGTTGGCGCGGTCCGTCTCCCACCTGAGGGGCCCGGATGGGTGGTTCCTCCCCACCTGATCGGCCAGCTCATCCGCATCGAAGGGTTCGTCCTTGTAGTGGTGGACGAAGTTCGCCACGGGAACCCTGGCCAGATCGATCTCCACCTCGCCATAGCCGCTGAAGCCCACGCCATGATTGGAGGTGATGTCTCCAGGCGTGGACCGGGCCGACAGCAGCTTTCCAACGCCCTTGCGCGTCTGGAGGAAGGACAGCAACCGGGGCTCGTTGGGGATTTCGTCCAACTGCGTGTTCGCGTGAGTGTTGAGCCACTCCAGGTCGCTCACCTTGCCCTCCCCCACGTTCCGGACCCGCGGCGTCGGCGCTCCCGTGCTCGCATCGAAGTTGTAACCGAGTCGCCCTTCCGTGAGGTGACCCCGATTCATGGGCGTGAGCGCCCGGCCTTCCTTGAGGGCCTTGCGCTCGGGAGGGGTGATGCCGCGCCAGGCCTGGCGCCGAAGCATCCGCCCTCGGACCCGCACGTAGTCCCTGTCGCTGGGCCCCTCCAGGGTGTGTTTCTTGTAGATGTTGGCGACGCCATGCGCGGCCGGAGTCGCGAGCAGATACGCCGAGTTCCCCCTGAGGATGTTTGCCAATGGAGCGCCCTGGTAGGAGATGACATCTCCCGCCACGCTGAAGTCCTCATCGCCGCCCAGACGCGTCACCAGTCCCTGAGGGGTGAGCTCGGCGTTCTCCAGCGCATGGGAGTAGGCTGTCTGGGCTTCAATCTCATCCTCGTGTCCGTCGAAGTCGGCGACGGCGGCGGCCTTGCCAGCCTTGACCTCCTCTTTGTACGCCGCATGGATTTCGCGGAGCCGCTGGTGCCCCGCGGATTCGCGGGCCGCATCCGCCACACGGAGCCCGAACTTCGCGCCGCCCACGCGCTGGATGGGGGCATTCGGCGAGCGGCCTCCCAGGCTCGCCGCCAGCTTCGCCTGCGCCACCACGCGGGGGCCCTGATTGAGCCGCGCCCCGAGCGCTTGCAGGGCAGCCACCCGGGGATGAGCCACTCCCTCCATCCGCTCGTCCCGAGAGGTGACCTGCTCGACCATGGGCACGTCACGCCGCGGCTCGAAGCTCTTCACGACACACTCCTCGCGCTGGAGTCCCAAGCCTGCCACTCGGGTCTGTCCTCCACCCACGGAGTCGGTGAGGGCGGGACGACCCGGGCAGTTCGTGAGCATCCCGCGCTTCCACTGTCAGTACGACGCGCTGCCGCTGACCGCCGGGTGCCCCTCGGCGGAGAGACACCGAGGAGGCGAGCGTCGCGCGCGGCCCGAAAGAACGCGGCTGCGTCCCCATGAAACGCAGTGCCGACATCGCGCCTGAGCGCGGGTTGCGATCCCGCCGCTCACCCAGGGTCGGAAGGGACACGTCGGCGCGCGGTCCGAGCCGCGGCATCAGTCACGGCCCCCTGCCAGAGGCGCGCGTCCGTCCGCCTCTTGAGGCGAGCCGCCTCCTGGGCTCATGGAATGGGGCGAATCAGCCCTCGCCGCGTCCACGGCACGAAATGTGGATTACGGGCGGGTGGCACGTGTGACGTCCGCCGGATGGCCCGTTCACGATGGGCTGGGCTCACGCGTCTCCTCAAGGAACCTATTCAACTGGGATGAAGCCGGCATGCCGAGTGTCTACACCGTGTGTTTCTGTGGAACCGCCTGCGCGCGAGACGAGGGCGAAGTCACGCGATATTGGGACTACAAGCTTCTCGGCCTCTTCGCCAAGAACGACCAGCGCCTCATCAGCCACAAAGACATCTTCGACAAGGGGACCGGATACATCCCGGTACGGCTTCACACGGAGATCTCCACCCACCTCCAGGACACGAAGAAGAGCGTCACCGTTCGAGGTGTCGGCGAGAACGACTGGTACGACCAGATGGACACGTGTGACCCGCTGGACGCCACCCTGCCCGGCGCGCCGGAAGAGTTGCGCAAGTACGCGCGGGCCTACTCGGAAGGCAACCAGCGGACCATGGGGGGCCAGATAGCGGGCTGGGCGGATGCGGCGCTCGCACTGCATGCCGCGAGCCGTGCCGCCGCCAGCGGGGCGGAACAGTACAACTTCGTCGGGCACAGCCGCGGCGCGGTCGAATCCATCATGGCCGCCTGGTTCCTGTATGCCTATGGGGGCGAGGCCTGTCGGAACATCCCCATCAACATCTTCGCCATCGACCCCGTTCCGGGCACCGGCGAGTGGTACGGCATCCAGACCCAGCTGCCTCCCAATGTCGTCAACTACGTCGGCGTCTACGCCTGGGACCACCTGGACGTGGGCTTCAGCGCGGTGATTCCCCGGCCCAATGCGAGGATGACCCAGCAACGCGAACACGAGGCCATCGAGGGCCGGGGCCTGGGGAGCACGTGGCAGACGCTCGCCAACAACCGCCAGTTGGCGGACCCCCTCCTCGCCTCCGACCTCCCCAAGCCCGAAGGGTATCGGCTCTACGCGACCCGAGGGCGCCACAGCACCGTCGCGGGAATCGGCACCACCGATGGCCTGTATGACCCGAAGAAGTTCAGCGACGACGTCGCGGCGGTTCCCCGGCTCATCTACAAGATGGCGCGGGGCTACCTGACCCGATGGGGAACGACCTTCCACACGAAAAGCCAGGTCCGCGATACCGTCAGGCAACTGCGAAAGAGAATCCATACAGCGCATTCTCATTTCGACGCCATGGCGGGCGGGCAGACCCGGACGTCTCGTTATGTGTCGCGGCAGTCCGTCCGGCGGGTGTCCTCCATCCACGGCGTCCTGGGCTGGAACAAATACTACTTCGAGGACGTGGTGGGCACGCCTCCCTACAGGCTCGCCTATCCCTGCACCATCGAGCAGACCGGTGGTGGCTGGGTGGACTGGACGTTCCTGTGAATCAGGTCGTGGCTTCCGAGGGGCAGGGACAGCTCAGGCAAGGAGTGCGGAGCAGATGAGTCAGATCAACGCGGTGCGAAGCAAGGTCGAACCCCGCTATTTCAATCACCTGAGCGGTGCGAGCTATGTGCGAATCATGGACACGCCTCGCATCTGGGGACTGGACTTTGGTCCCGGCATCATGGACCAGGCCCGGAAGCGCACGAAGGAGTTCGAACGAGCGCTCGTCGAGGTCATCCAGAAGTCGAAGTTCCGCTGTGACGTGGCCTCGCTCAACAGCCCGGACCCCGAATGGGCCAAGGTGATTCTGGGGGCCATGGATGCCGCGCTGAGCGAGGACATGGGCAGGACGAAGCGGACCCAGTTCCGGTTCCTTTTCGGGCAGACGCCCATGCTCCTCATGAACGGCACGGCGCCCCCGCTCATCGACTTCCAGGGCGCGCTGATTCGACTGGTGAGGGCGCGGACGCGCCACTGGAAGATGAAGCCGGAGATCTGGATGGGGCAGTTCTACCGGCTCCGGGAAGGACTCCAGTCAGGGCTCCTCGCGCGCCTCGCGGAGTCCCTGCCGAGCTGGATGGTGTCCGAGGGTGATGACGACTTCACGAAGATGACGTGGAATCACTCGAAGATCATCGCCGTGGATGGCATTGAGTCCCTGGTGGGGGGACACAACCTCAACATGGACCTGTTCACCAGCTATCCGCCGGTGCATGACGTGTCGGTCGTCATGCATGGTGAGGCGGCCCTGGGGTCGCAGCTGTACTTGAACCAGATGTGGGCGTGCAAAACGGATGTGTTCACGAAGGAGTATCTGGATGTCGATGCCGGCGTCTGGAAGAACGGCGATGACCACGTCGGCAAGCCTTGGGAGCTCAAGGACCCGCTGAACGAGCAGGATGCCATTGATTACCGGACCGAGCGTTTCGAGGCGCTCGCGCAGCTGCATGGTGGAAGCGTGGAGGACTTCAAGTCCTCTCCCAGCCACTCCAGCAAGAAGCTCTTGTCGGAGTCGGACGAGGACCTGGACGAGGACGACATCCGGAGGGATGACCTGCAGACCCTCGCCGACCTGGAGCTGCCGGTGTTCAAGGAGAAGAAGTACAGCTCCTACGCCAGCCTCGGTGAGTACAAGAAGGCGACCCGCGTCTTGTCGCTCGGCAAGTACTGGAAGGGCTCGAACCTGGAGGAGGACTACGAGAAGGCGTCCGAGCTGATGAAGCAGGAGTTGATCCAGGGCGCGAAGAGCATCCTCCGGTTGTCCCAGATGGACCTGGTGAGCGCGTGGAAGAAGAAGTGGTCCTCCCACGTCGTCTGCCACTGGATCATGGACGCGCTGCTCAAGAACGAGAAGCTGGTCGTCCAGGTCGTGGTTTCCCCCCTGGACGCCGGCGCGGGCGCGGAGGGAGACCAGTATTCATTCGGCTCGGGTGCGTGTCGGACGTTCGAGCTGTTCCAGTACTACGCGACGCATGCCGTGGACACCGACACCCGGCTGCCAGATGCGGACGTGCGGGAGCGTGCGTTGGAGCGACTGCACATCGCGCCGCTCTATTTCACGGACAAGGTCCCCGAGGGGAGCACCACCGAAGGTGAGACCTATTTCTGGCCCAAGCTCACGGAGGAGGGAAAGACGGCGACCCTGAAACAACCCTCGCTCGCCACGGTGCCACCGGTCAAGGGCGTCATCGGGAGCGCACAGGAGTCGGTCAAGAAGGCCAGCGGCGCCTTCTATCCCAAGGTTCCGTCCGCGCCGGGCAATCACGCGAAAATCATGATTGTCGACGACGAGTCGTATGTCGTCGGGTCCGACAATCTCTATCCAGGCTTCCTCTCCGAGTTCAACTACCTGGTGGAGGGCGCGTCCGCCGTGAAGGACATGCTCGAGTTGTATTGGGAGCCCCTGTGGGACTACTCGGGACTGCACTGTGTCAATCCCCTGTGCGAAGGGGGTTGCAAGACGCGCCCTGAGAAGCCCAAGCCCAAGCTGCCCTCGTTGCTGGGGCCCCGACTCGGCCTCTATTCGTCGCTGCTCGGTGGCAGAGGAGGCAATCCCTTGCTCCTGGCGGGCCTGATGTCGACACCGCTCTTCGGCAAGACAGGCTTGAGCGGCTTCGGCGGAGGGAGTGGCCTGGGCATCTTTCCGCCGCTCCTGAGCAACGACAACCAGGGCAAGGTCAAACGGGTGAAGGTGTCCCAGACCGAGAACCTCGACACCCTCCTCCAGCAGGACGACGAGGCCGCGAAGGTGGGAGTGGTGGAGCGGCAGCTCGCCAAGGAGTCGGTGCCGTCGAGTTCGGAGCCCTCCTCGCCGAAGGCCCAGAAGAAGAAGGACCCGGACGTCCATTCGAACGGCGACAAAATCGAGGACGAGCACTACTACACGGATCGCCAGATTCTCCGACTCATGGAGCACTACATCGGGCACATGCCGAATGTGGTCGTGCGCCCCGGGCTCGGGGCCTACCAGCTCCGTCGCCTGGGGCCCGACGCGTTTGACGATGCCCTCCAGGGCATGGCCGAAGATCGCGAGCCCCGCATCATCGTCCAGCCCTACAACGTCAACGGCAACCACTGGGGGTTGATCTACATCAAGGCGGCGCCGTCACCGTTCGGAGGCAGGGCCCAGGCCCGCGTGCTCTACATCGACCCGCTCAACCCGAGCAGCGTGCCGAATCTCGGTCCCCTGCGGCGCGCGTTCCCGGACCTTGAAGTCGAGCGGTGCGACATCCCCTATCAGAATGACAATCACGGTGGTGGCTTTGGGGGACAGCACAGCTGCGGCCCCTGGATTGTCCACCTGTCGCGGTGCCTCGTGCACTCCGGGAACGCCCTGCCCCTCCCCGCTCCGAACCCCCGCACGGCCGCAATCAAGCTCCGCGAGGAGCACCAGAAGGCCCTGAATGGTCTGAACCAGGGCGGCAGCGACTTCCTCTGAGTCGAGGACGACGTCTCTGGCCGCGCGGCCGCCTCGAAGGGGGCTCCGCCGCGCGGCCCGGGGGGCCTCCGTGCGAGCGGGCCGGGTCTCAACGTCCTGGGTGAAGCACCCGAGTCCCCCGGAGCCGAAGGAGCCGGGCCCAGCCGCCCTCCTTCATGGCGAAGGCCTCGCCCGTCCATTCCCCCAGCACGAAGGGCTTCCGCACGCGGCTGCAACACGTGCTCCCCGGGATGGGCTCTGCCCACAGCTGCGCGCCCTTCAACCGGAGGAAGTGGTTGTAGACCGGGCTGTGCCGAGGCTTGCCCGTCTCTGGAACACCTCCGGTGACGATGAGCACGTCCTCCTTCTGTCCCTCCACGAGGAACCGGCCCTTCGCAAGCCTCGGGCGCCCCTCCGCCAGCGTGATGACCTCCGCGAAGCGCAGATAGTCGAAACCCAGGAGGCTGTAGCCCGTCAGCAGATACTCCTGGGGGTTGCCGGGAATCGGGGTGAGTCCGTCCAGGATGGCGTCGAGCTGGAGCTCCTCCAGCGACCTGTCGAGAGCGACCCCGAACTTCCCCTCGGGTGTGAGCCATTGGAGGTACGCGCGGCCTCTCTCCAGTTCGTCCTTCAGGCCTCGCGTGGCGCGCCGCAGGGTCCAGGACCGCAGGCGTCCGTCAGGCGAGGTGACTGTCTCCGCGCACCCGAGAGTCTCCGACTGGAACACCCCTCGGTCGTACCTGGCCATTCGCCGAAGCGCCTGGATGGCTTTGTCCTTCGTCTTCGGCACGCGGACCTTCATCGACGAGGAGCGACGCAGGAGGCGCTCGAAGTCCCCCAGGCCGCAGCTCGCCAGCTCCAGCTCCGCGAAGGCGACGGCGGCCTTCGGGCAAAACTCACCGAGCACGGACAGGTCCGTCACGCTGGAGATGAGCTTCTGGCAGGGACGGGAGGCCCCTCCCGCATCGGGGGGCACGGGACAATGGACCCAGACCCAGTTCTGGTTCCCGTGGGTACCCGACCATCTCCCGATGTCCACGCAGACGCCGCCATCCGCGGTGCTGAAGACGGGCGCCTGGGGTCCTCGGAGAATCGCCTCGGACAGGTCGAGGGCGGGGTCCACCTGCCACCCCTCGGTGACGTCGGAGAAGGAGGAGACCTCTCCGATATCGGGCCCCTCGGACGGCGACGTGCTCAGCAGTACCAGCAGGACCTGAGGCCACATGGCGCGCTCCGTTGCAGGGCCCGGCCCTTCTTGTCGAGCGCCACGATTGCCCCGTCTCCATTCGTATCCTCGCGGGCCTGACATCCCATCAGCCACCTCCCGAAGCGATGCGCCGTTCCAAACGGGCCGCTCGGAGCGGACGAGGGGGGCTCCGCGACAGCCGCGGCGGCCTTCTTCCCGGCCGAGGTCGAGGGCGAGGTCGCGCAAGCGGAGAGCATCAGCAACAGGAGCAGGATTGGGC
>NZ_JABUMQ010000087.1:0-34161 GCF_013336645.1 Myxococcus sp. CA039A
CCTGGGGGCGCCGAGCGTCGCCCCCAGGCGGCCGCCCCCGCGGCGCCGCCCCCCAGCGGACAGGAACGGCGGACCATTCCGCCTCCAGCGTCCTATGCGGGCCCCGAGCGGCGCACCCCTGGCACCAGCTCCCGGCGAGCGTTGGACCCGAACGCGGGGTCCCAGGAGCGCTTCTGGCCCAGCCAGCCTCGCACCCTGGAGGAGACCGGCCTCACGGCGACCTTCGTGGAGGAGCTCATCCTCAAGGCGCTCTTCTTCGCCGGTGAGATGCGCGGCATGGACCTGGCCAGCCGTATCCAGCTCCCCTCGTCCGTCATCGACGACATCATCGAGGGCCTGCGCCGGCAGAAGTACGTGGACATCCGAGGCGGCGGTGCGTCCGGTGTCGGCAAGTCCACGATGATCTACCAGCTGACGACGTTCGTGACGGACATGCTGCGGCAGATCACCGACCGCAACCGTTACAACGGCCCCGCGCCCGTCTCCTTCCAGGAGTACGTCGCGGCGGTGAAGAAGCAGACGGTGCGCGGCAATCGCATCACCCGCGCGCGGATGCAGGACAAGTTCGGCGACCTGGTCATCCGCGACTACATCTACGATGGCATCGGCCCGGCGATGAACTCCGGCCGCGCCATCTTCTTCTACGGCCCCCCCGGCAATGGCAAGACAGCCATCTGCCAGGGCATGGTGAACTGCTTCGAGGGGGACATCTTCATCCCCCACGCCATCCTCATCGACGACTTCGTCGTGAAGGTCTTCGACGCCAACATCCACAAGCCCGTGGAGGATGAAGGGGGCGCCTCGTATGACCGGCGCTGGGTGCGCTGCCGGCGGCCGCTCGTCGTCGTGGGCGGTGAGCTGACGCTGGACATGCTCGACCTCGTCTACTCGCCGGAGGTGAAGTACTACGAGGCCCCGTTCCAGATGAAGGCCAGCAACGGGATGCTCCTCATCGACGACTTCGGCCGGCAGAAGGTGTCGCCGAAAGATCTGCTCAACCGGTGGATCGTCCCGCTGGAGAGCGACATCGACATGCTCACCCTGCACACGGGCAAGAAGCTGCAGGTGCCCTTCGACGTGTTCGCCGCCTTCTCCACCAACCTGGACCCCAGCGCCCTCGTGGACGACGCCTTCCTGCGCCGCGTCCGCTACAAGCTGGAGGTGCAACGGCCGGACGAAGAGCAGTTCCACCAGATCTTCGAAATCATGTGCCGCAAGCGGGGCGTGGCCTACAACGCCAACGCCATCGACTACCTCATCGACTCGCACTACCGGCCGACGGACCGCCCCTTCGCGGCCTGCCAGCCTCGAGACCTCCTGGACCAGGTCATCGACATGTCCCACTACCTGGGACAGGAGCCGAAGCTGGACCCCGCCTTGCTGGACGCCGCCGTGCGCAGCTACTTCGTGCGCTTCGACAAGCCCTCGGGGACCACCGCGGCCTCCGCGACCTGAGCCGTCAGCTTCCGGTTGGCGCCGGTGCGAAGGGGCCCCACGGCGAGGGCTCCAACCACCGGCGCACCTCCTCCACCGGGACGTTGGACAGTACGTCGACAATCGACAGTCCCTGCACGAATCTCCCCTCGCGTCCCTGCGCGTAGGGCGGGTGCCGGAAGCGCTGCCACAACACGCGCACGTCCGCGTCCCGGAACAGGCTCACCTGGAGGTACAGCGAGGAGCCCAGCCCGGAGTAGTACGTGTGGGCCTTCAGTTGCCGGCAGTACTCCACCAGTCGCGCGGACTTCTCGTCGCCCTGGCGCTCCAGCGTGGACGCCAGGAGGATGTCTGGCTTCATCCCCAGCGATTCGTGGAAGAGCGCGGTGCTCCCCAGGAGGACCCGCAGCAGCGAGCCCGGACCGGCTTCACGTGCCACACTGTCGTAGAAGGGCTCCAGCAACGGAAGTACCTGGGTGGCGAAATGGGGCCTTTGCCCATACAGCGTCACCAGCCTGCTCAGGTGCTTGCGTGCCCAGGGCTGTCGGGTGTCCACGGCCAGCTCGCCGATGAGCGTGTCGCGGTGTGGGTCCTCCAGCGGAATGGACAGCCATTGGAAGCCCGGCTCGGTGGGCGGAGGTGTGGGCACATTCGCTGGCAAGGCCACACGCGTCCTGCGTTGCCAACCGCGCCGCAGCCATTGCACATTGTCGAGCACCAACAACGTGCCCGCGCGCGCCACCTGCTCGTAGAAGTCCACCCAGGGCAGGTAGTGGGGTTGCTCGGCGACGACGACTCCTGGACTGCCCGACACTCACGGCCTCTCTTCTGCTGAGACGTCCTGGGTTGGGTCGGCCCCTCACTCTGGACCGGCGCGGTGGATTCAGCCTGCTGCTAGACTGTAACATTCCAAAGACGGCCAGGGACCTTCGCCGCGGCGGGAAGGAACGGATGAAGTACCTGTGCATCAGCGCTGACCCGAGGCACCCCGTGGCGGAGGAGCTTCAGCGCCAGGGGCAGGAGGTGCTCGTTCGCGCGGACGCCTCGGAGGCCGGCGCGGAGCTGGTGCATGGCCGGGTGGACGTGCTCATCGTCGAGGCCGAGTCGCTCGCGGAGGACGCGCGCTGGCTGGACGCGCTGCGAGCGCGGGCGCGGCCCGAGGAGCCCCTGGTGCTGGGAGTGTCCCGCTCCGCGACGGAGGAGGTCCTGGCGCCCCTGCTGGCGGCGGGGGTGGACGAGCTGCTCGTCGTGCCCGTCTCTTCGGTGGAGGTGCGCGCGCGCAGGCACCTGCTGGAGCGTCGCGCGGCGAAGCGCCGGCACCACCAGAGCACGGAGGCGGCGGCGCGCGGTGAGATGGAGCGGCTGGCCTCCATCATCCAGACGCAGGCGGACGTGGCGCTGGCGGGGCTGGACCTGTCTGGGGTGATGCGCCTCTTGTGCGAGCGCGCGCGTGAGCTCTGCGGCGCGGACGGCGCGGCGGTGGCCCTGCTGGAGGATGGGTACGCGCAGTACCGCGTGGCCACGGGCAGTCTGTTGGCCCATATGGGCTTCCGCCTCCCGGTGGAGGGGAGCCTCACCGGCACCAGCCTGCTGCGTGGCGAGGTGATGCGCACCGACGACACCGAGGACGACGTGCGCGTCAACGTGCGCGCCACGCGACAGGTGGGCGCTCGCTCCATGGTGTGTGTCCCGCTGTGGCGCGAGGCCCGGCCGGTGGGCGCGTTGAACCTCATCTCCCGTCATCCGAACGCCTTCGATGACCGGGACGTGCGCACGCTGGAGTTGATGGCGGGTCTGTTGGGCGCGGCCATGGGCAACGCGGCCGAGGCCGAGGCGCGTCATGCCTTGATGGAGGAGCGCGCCGCGGCGCTCGCGGCCCTGCAGGAGTCGCAGGCGCTGTTCGCGGCCTTCATGAACCACAGTCCGGCGGTGGCCTACATGAAGGACGAGCAGGGCCGCCGCATCTGGGTGAACGAGCCGTACCGCCGCTTCTTCGGCCTGTCGGAGACCGCGAGCCTGGATCGCCTGGATGACATGAACCTGATGCCGCCCGCGTCGGCGGAGCACGTGCGCCGCGAGGACCAGGCGGTGCTCGAGTCGGGGCAGCCCAGCGCGACGGAGGGCATGGTGCCCTCGCCGGACGGGTCCGAGCGGTTCTGGCTCACGTATCGCTTCATCGTGAAGGAGCACTCGGGGCGCAGGCTCCTGGGCGGCGTGGCGCTGGACGTGACGGACCGCAAGGCGATGCAGGCGCAGCTCGTGGTGTCGGACCGGCTGGCGGCGGTGGGCACGCTGGCGGCGGGGGTGGCGCACGAAATCAACAACCCGCTCGCCTTCGTGCTCTCCAACCTGTCCTTCCTGTCCGTGGAGCTCCAGTCCGTGGCGCGCGAGCTGCCGCTGGGGCGCACGTCCGAGATGGAGGAGGTGCTGCGCGAGGCGGTGGATGGCGCGCACCGGGTGCGGCAGATCGTCCGCGACTTGAGGACCTTCTCGCGCGGGGACGACGAGGTGGCCACCGCCGTCAACCTCCAGGCGGTGCTGGAGTCCGCCATCACCATGGCGCGCGGCGAGCTGAAGATGCGCGCGCAGATCATCCGCGACTACCGCGACGTGCCTTCGGTGGAGGGCAACGAGGGGCGCTTCGGTCAGGTGTTCCTCAACCTGCTCATCAACGCCGCGCAATCCATTCCCGAAGGCAAGCCGGAGCACAACGAGGTGCGCGTCATCCTGCGCCCGTTGGGAGATCGGGTCATCGTCGAGGTGCACGACACCGGCGTGGGCATGACGCCGGAGGTGTGCGCGCGCATCTTCGACCCGTTCTTCACCACCAAGCCCGTGGGCGAGGGCACGGGCCTGGGCCTGTCCATCTGCCACGGCATCGTCACCGGCTTCGGCGGGGACATCTCGGTGGAGAGCGAGGTGGGCCGGGGCAGCATCTTCCGGGTGTCGCTGCCCGTGGGCCAGCGGGCGCGGGAGCTCACGTCACCGACGCCCCGCCTGCACCTGGTGGGCTGAGCCGTCGCGCGGCCCGCGCCGTCACGGGGCCTGGTGGCGGAACATGGGCGGGAAGACGCGCGGGGCCTTCTTCTTGCGCACACAGCGGGTGTCCGCGCTCATGTAGCAGGCGGAGAAGGCGCGGCGGCGCAGGCCGGGGCGGCCTCTGCCGGAGCGGTGCCACAGGTGGTTGTGGATGAGGATGACCTCGCCCGCGAGCGCGGGGAGGGGCAGGGCGCGGCGCTCCGCATCCCGGGCGGCCACGGCGTCCGGAGGAATGACTCCGCCGAGCTCCGTCACCAGTCCGGCCTTGTGGCTGCCGGGCACCACTTCCAGACAGCCACCGTCCTCGGGGGCGTCATCCAGGGCCGTCCAGAGTTGGAGCTCCGGCTCACGGGTGAGGCCCCACAGCCGACCGCCATCCTGGTGCCAGGGCAGGTTGCTGCCGCCGGCCTGTCCCTTGTGAAAGAGGATGGCGCGATAGAGGACGATGTCGCCGGGGATGCGCGCGCGGACGACGCGCTCGAACAGCGGATTCTCCATCCACGCGAGGAAGCGCGGGTCCTTCTCCAGCTTCTCCAGCTTGCGGTAGTCCAGCGAGGGGCCCTGCCAGCCCAGGCCCAGGGGGGCATCCTCGTATCGACCGGTGGACGCATCCGGCTGGAAGAACATGCCGGGGTAGGTCACCCGGCCGAGCATGAGGTCGTCCGCACGCTCGCGCAGGGCCTCCAGTCCCGACTCGTCCAGGACTCGACCCAGCCGGGCATAGCCGTGCTCGGCGTAGTGCGCGAGCGCCCTCTCGATATCGACGTCCTCCGCATCCTCACGAAGCATGGCGCCCTCATACCCCGGACGCTCCATGGGTGGGAGTGTCACGGGACGGTGTTCCGCATCGCGGACACGGGGACGGACCGCTTGCGCGCCCGCCGTCCCCGCACCATGGTGAAGGGGCATGCCCTATCGTCGCACCACGCGTTACGTCGTCGCTCCGGATGGGACCCGGGTGGCCTGGCACACCCATTTCGGTGACCTGCACGAGCAGGCCTCGGAAGGCGTCCTGAGGTCGCGTGCCACGGTGTTGCTGAGCAACGGCATTGGCACGTCGGAGAACTTCTGGCGGCACATCGTCACCAGTCTGGAGCAGGACCACCGGGTGGTGCACTGGAACTACCGGGGGCACGGTGGCAGCGAGGAGTCGCGCGGTGGCGACTACGACGTCTCCGTGCACGTGGGAGACCTGGAGCGAATCACAGAGGAGGTGATGGCTCGCGGAGACGGCCGCCCTCCGCACCAGGTGGCCTTCTCCATGGGCGTGCGCGTCCTGCTGGAGCTGTATCGGCGACGGCCGGACCTGGTGCCCGCGATGACGCTCATCGCCGGCACACCCGGGGCTCCGGGCTCGGGTGACCCGCGCCTGGCCGCGCGCGCCGCCCTGTCCACCGTCCGCGAGGTCTTCCGGATGGCGACCCCCGCGGTGCCGCTGGCCACCCCGGTGGTGCGCGCGGTGCTGGGCAGCCGCTTCGCCTATCCCCTGGCGCGCGCGGTGGGGGCCTTGCGGCCTCGCGCGCCTCGGGACGACATCAGTGAGTTCCTGCGGGCGCTGCGAACGATGAGTCCGCGGGCCTACTGGTACACGCTGCGCGGGCTGGCGGAAGGCCACGCGTGGGACGTGCTGCCCTCCGTGAAGATACCCACGCTCATCATCGCCGCGCGCGACGATACCCTGGTGCCCCTGCGGGAGATGATCCGCATGCGCGATGCACTGCCGCATGCCCACTGGATGCAGGTGGATGACGCGGGCCACGCGGGGCTGCTGGAAGCGGGGACGGAGATCTCCGACGCCGTGCGCTCCTTCCTCATCGAACATGGGATGCGGCCCGACGCCTCCCCGTCGTCTCGCGAGTCACGGCCCTCCTCTCCGTCGTGAGCCCCAGGGCGCGGCCGTCACCTGGATGGCACTGGCAACGCGCCCACGGGGCGTGAAAAGCTGGGCACGCAGGGGGGCGTGTACTTGAGACTTTTGCTCGTCGAGGACGAAGAGAAGATGGTGGCCCTGCTCCAGCGGGGATTGACGGAGGAGGGCCACACCGTCGAGGTCTGCACCCGAGGACGCGAGGCGTTGGAGCTCGGCACCCGGGATGGATACGAAGTCATCGTCCTGGACTGGGCGCTCCCGGAGGTCGATGGCGTCACCCTGCTCAAGCACTGGAGGAGCGTGGGGGTTCGCACGCCGGTGCTGATGCTCACCGCGCGTGGCACCACGCCGGAGAAGGTGATGGGGCTGCGCTCGGGCGCGGACGATTACCTGGTGAAGCCCTTCGACTTCGAGGAGCTGCTGGCGCGGTTGGAGGCGTTGGCTCGGCGGGGTGAATCAGAAGATGGCCCCGTGCGACTGGGCGGCGTGGTGATGGACCCTCGCCGCCGGGTGCTGTGCCGGGGTGGACGCGAGGAGCCGCTGACGGCCCGGGAGTTCGCGCTCTTCTCCGCGCTGGCGAAACACCCGGGTGAAGCGCAGGTGCGCGCCCGGTTGATGACCCAGGCCTGGGGCCCGGACTTCGAGGGGCATGGCAATGTGCTGGATGTGTACGTGGGCTATCTGCGCGCGAAGCTGGAGCGCTTGCAGGCCTCCGACGTCACCATCCGCTCCGTGCGCGGCGTGGGCTACAAACTGACGGTGTCCACGACGGATGAAGCCTCGTGACACTCACGCGGCGCCTCTGGTTGCTGGGGGCCCTGGTCCCCGCGCTGGCGATGCTCGTCGCGCTGGGGCTGGCGGGACAGCTCTTCCGCTATGACCTGGAGCGCTCGTTGGACCGTGCGCTGCTGGCGCAGGCGGCGGTGGAGAGCGTGAGCCTCTTCGATGGTCCCGGGCAGAAGGTCCACCTGCACATGGCGGTGTCTCCGTTGCTCGACCAGGTGCGGCCCTTCGCGCCCCATGGCTATCTCTACGGGCCGGATGGAACGCTCGTGGTGAGGTACCCGCAAGGTCCAGCGGGTGTGACGGGGCTGGAGGAGAGACTCGTTCCAGGGGCGCCCGGGGGCGAGCCCCAGCTGGTGACGCAAGTCGCCCCGGATGGAGAGCGGTGGCGTGAGGTGCGCGTGAATGTGCGCTCTCCGCACGGTGAGCGCTATGCGCTGCGGTTGTCGGCGTCGCTGGGGCAGGTGGATGGCTCGGTGGTGACGTACTACCGGATGGCCTTCTCGCTGTCGGCGATGCTGGGGCTGGCCTTGCTGGTGCTGCAGACGACACAGGCGAGGACGCTGGCGCGAAGGCTTGCGGCCATCACCCGGCACCTGGGCCAGCTGCGTGAAGGCGACTTCTCTCGTGCTCCCGTGGAGGACCAGGAGCGGGACGAGATAGGCCAGTTGCGAGCGGTGCTGGCGGAAGCGACTGAGCGACTGCGCGGCGCGCGCGAGACGCAGGAGCGACTCATCGCGGGCGCGGCGCATGAGCTGCGCACTCCGCTCACGCTGATGCGCACCAGCATGGACCTGGCGTTGCGGAGAGAGAGGACGCCGGAGGAGCTGCGCGCCAGCATGCTCGACTCGCGGCGAGAGGTGGACCGGTTGGCGGTGCTCGCGGGCAACCTCCTGGACCTCGCGGTGGCGGGGCGAGGGGCGTGGGACCGGAAGCGGGGAGACCTGTCTCAGCTCGTCATGCAGGCGGTGGAGGGCGCCCGTGCGGAAGCGGAGCGGCGGGGGATGCTGATTCGATTGGATGCGCCCGGTCCCGCCGAAGCGAGCTTCGATGCGGGGGGCTTGCGGCAGGCCGTGGACAACCTGCTCTCCAATGCCCTGAAGTTCTCGCCGGAGGGAGGAGAGATTCACGTGCGGCTGATGCGGGAGGGAGGGCGCTATCAGGTGCGCGTGGCGGACCTGGGACCGGGCATCCCTCAGGCCGAGCGCGAGGCCGTGTTCGAGCCGTTCCATCGCGTGCTGGATGACGTGCACACGTCAGGCACCGGCCTGGGGCTGGCCATCGTCCGCGAAGTGGCGGAGCAACACGGTGGCCGCGCCTACGTCGCTCCGGAGCCGAGGGACTCCGGGACGGAGATGGTCATCGAGGTGCCGGTGGCGCTGCATGCGGTGGCGTGAGGGGCTGCTGGTGCTCCTTGACGTGCATCAGGCGGGGACATGGGCCGGATGCCCGCACACCCTTCGCTAGGGTGTCAGCGGCATCCAGTCGGACGCGGCGACGAGCTGGTTCGTGGTGGGGTCCAACGCAGCGAGCTGTCCTCCCTGGATGCCCACGCGGCGATTGACGCCGAAGGTGACGGGAGGGGAGACGCCGGTGTCGAAGTCGCGCAGGGCCTCCAACTGTTGCGTCAGGCTGGCGCGAGTGACCTCCGCGCCCGTACGGGTGAGGGCTTCCACCAGCACACGTGCGGCGGCGTAGGCGCCGAATTGAAACGAGGAGTGCCCTGGAGCCAGGCCGTGGCGCTTCATGAACGCGACGAAGTCCTTCAGCTCGGGGGCGCGCTCTCCAAGCCCTGCGGGGTAGAGGAAGTGGATGCGCGCTGTCGATGCGCCTACCACCTCGGGGATGGCGAGACTCGCGGGCGCGAGGACGCGCACCGTGGGGGCACTGGCCTCCAGGACGCGCAGCAACGTGGCCAGTCCCTCGGGGGTTCCCGCGTACAACACGGCGGGCGGAGGCGCGGAGGCCCAGCGGTCCACTGGGAGAGTCCCATCCGGGAGTGTCACCTCCACGGGGGAGAGGAACTCCCGACGTGTCGTCTCGGCGCGCACGGCCTGTGCCCAGGCCTGTCCCGCTTCTCCTCCGGTGTGGACGACGACGAGTGGCTTTCGTCGCAGCTCGGACTCTCGTGTGTTTGCGAGGGACTGCACCGCCAGCCGCGCGAGTGAGGGCTCATCCGGGTACAGGAAGAACACGGGGCTGTCCTCCTCGGAGGTGCCTCCGGTCAAGGCCAGTGGCAGCACGAGGGGCGCACCTTCCGCGGCGAGCCTCGTGTCGGAAGGAAGTGGACCCCGGCGCATGCTGGCCACGAGCGCGAGTACGCCTCGGTCCAGTAGCCGCGTGGTTGCGTCCGGGCGAGGCGGCGTCACGATCGGCGCGGCGGCAGCTTCCACCACCCGCGACGGATTCCCACGCTCCTCGGACGTAGTCGTGGCGTTCAGGGGAGGCGGCGTCGCGCTCGGTGCGGCGATGATCGCGGCGGCGTCTTCCACCATCCTCGACGGATTCCCGCGCCACTTCGACGTGATGGTGGCGTCCGGGGGAGGAGGCGTCGCGATGCGCTGGGAAGTTGCTGTCTCCACCCGTGTTGGGTTCGCACGCGCCAGCAACCTCGTGGTTGCGTCCGAGGGGGGCGGCATAGCGATGCGCTGAGAACTTTCTGTCTCCACCCGTGTCGGGTTCTCACGTGCCAGCAGCCCCGTGGCGGTCTCAGCGTTCGAACGAGTCACGCTGAGTGGTTCATGGAGCGCGGCGTCGTTTTCGACGATCAGCTCCAGCTTCCTTCGGAAGATGCCACCACTGGCGTTCACATCCGCGAACACCGCGCGCACCACGGCTGCTGCCTCCTGTCCCAGCGGCCCCAGTCTTCCCGTGAGGGGCAGCGCCGCGCCCACCGTAAGCGTAGTGGGGGAGACTCCCGGGTCTGGATGCTCACCAAGCTGCTCCAGGTACGCGAGCAGCTCTTCGCGCTCCGCATCATCCAGCACGTAGCGAGGCATGGTCATCCCCAGCTCGCGTCCACTCGCGGAGCGGCCCTCGGTGATGGCACGCAGCAACGTGGCACGCGAGTACGCGGGGCGGGCACGGTCCTCGACCTCGCCCACCGCCCGCGTGCGCGAATGTCCGAGGGCGCCGGGTGTGATGTCGGGCACCTCCACGCCGCCTTCGCGACTGCCACGACCCGAAGGTCCATGACAACGGGCGCATGCGGCCACCTCACCACTCAGCTCCACGCGCTCGGGCGCGAGGAAGCCCATGAGAGGCGCTCCGCGGACGCTCTGGCCGCGCTGGAAGAGGCTTCGCCCTCGCTTCGCTGCCTGCGGGTCCACGGGAGCCGGGACCGGCTGTTTACATCCCAGCCATACCGATGCCAGGACCGCGAGGACCCACCTCGCGTCACGCGCCCCTCGCGAGACTCCGAGTGCGCGGGCTCCGTCATGCATCGTCGGCATGCCGTTACCTCGGGTCGTTCAAGTGCTCGACGGCGTAGACGATGTTCTCCACGCGGGCCATCGCCGGAGACTTCACCCACATCCCCGTGGCCGAATCGCCGATGAGCAGCGTGGTGTTGTGCGCATCCGGGTCATCGACGTAGCCCCCCAGCTTCTTGAGCACGAGGGTGATGTTCTCCCTCGCGCCCGTGAGGAAGTACCAGCCGGGTTGGACGCCGAGCTTCTTCGTGAAGGTGCCCAGGCTCTTCGGCGTGTCGTTGGCGGGATCCACCGAGAGGGTGATCATCGTGATGTCCTTGCCCACGCGCCCGCCGAGCTTCTCCTGCACCTGCGTCAGGTGCTTCGTGATGGGCGAGCACGCGCCCTTGCACGCGGTGAAGGCGAAGTTGATGAGCACCTTCCGGCCACGCACCAGGTCCTCGTAGAAGCGGTGCGTCTTGCCGTGCTGGTCCACCAGCTCCGTGTTGGTGAAGTACTTCGCGGCTGCGGCGTCCTGGGCTGCGGCGTCACGGGCCTGGGGCCCCAACTCCGCGGGGCCGGCGGAAGCGGCCTGGACTTCACGGATGGCGGAGAGGATGGCGCTCGGACTGCCCAGCCCGTCCACACGCGTCCACGTGTTCGACACCGCGTTGCCCACCAGGACGGTGGGACGGTGCGCCTCCTTGTCCGGCACATAGCCGCCGAGCGCCACCAGTGCCTCCTTCACCTTCGCCGGTTCGCCCGTGAGGAAGGACCAGCCGGGACCTGGCTTGAAGGGCTCGGCGAACTTCGCCATGCGCTCGGGCGTGTCGTTGGCCACGTCCAGGGTGATGGAGATGAAGCGCACGTTGCTTCGCGGGCCCAGATCCTTCTGCACCCGTGCCACCGTCGCCGTCATCGGCGAGCAGATGGTCTTGCAGCGCGTGAAGATGAAGTTGATGGCCACCGTGTGGCCTCGGACCAGGTCCGTCCACAGCTTCACCTCGCGGCCCGTCTGGTCCACCAGCGCTACGTCAGGAACCTCCACGGCCAGCGACGAGGCCGAGGAAGCGGCCTTGGGCGTCGGCACCGCGCCCTCCTGCGCGAGCACGAGAGGGGCCCACAACAGGGCCAGCGCGAGGCTGCTGATTTTCAGGGGAGACACCAGGCGCGGCATCATCGGTGGACCTCGGAAGCGGACGCGGTCGTCGCGGCGGGAGCCTCGACAACGCCAAAGGTGAAGTGAGGCAGCCGGCCCAGGTCGATGCTCCGACTCTCGACGCCCACCACGAGCTTGTACTGGCCCGGTGTCGGCGGGGTGAAGTCCACCTCGAAGCCGCCGTCGGCGGTGCGCCGGGGCTCCGTGCGCCACTGCCAGGTGCCGGGCGTCTTGAACAGGAGGACGCGAATCTCCTCGGGCTGCACCGGGGGCATGCCCGTCATGCCCGGGGTGGGCTCCAGCTTGAAGCGCAGCGGCGTGGTGGTGCCGGCGGTGAGCAGCGTCTTCGGGTCGAATGCGGGAGTGAGGGTCAGCGGGAGCTTCTTCGCGAGCGCCGCGTCCTCGGGAATGCCGCCCACCTGCCACTGCATGCAGACGATGGCGCGGGGGTTGTCCAGGAGCAGCTGCACGTCGTAGGTGCCGTTCTCCCGCACCGTGGCCGTGGCGGAGTAGACGCCTGCCTCCACCTCGCGCAGTGAGCGGTCCAGGACTCGCACGGCGCGGGGCTCGCGGCCGTAGTTCAGGTGGGTGCCTCGCGGCGCCATCATTCCCTCCTGGTAGAGGAAGAGGGCCCGGTCCGCGGTGCCGGCGACGATGACGCCGTTGCCTTCGGGCAGCGCGGCGATGGGGTCCGAGCGGCCCAACCCACGAGACTCCTCGGGCGCGCGCTGTCCCATGGTGACGTTCACCACGGAGGGCGTGCCGGTGCCCTCCAACGTGTTCAGGTCCACCAGGGACACGCGCCCGCTGGTGGTGTTGCGCACGTACCCGAAGGACTCGGTGAACACGACGGAGTCCGGCGCGGAGAAGCCGGTGAGCGCGTGGGCCACCCGGCTGCGCGCGGCGTCGAGGACGTCCACCGCGCCCGCTTCCGGGTACAGCAGGAAGGCCCAGCGGGCGGAGCGGTCGAACCGCAGCGCGCCCGGCCCGGCCTTCACGGCGATGCGCCGCGACACCTCGCGCCTCTCGGGGTCCACCACCAGCACCTCGCTGGAGCGGGGCTGGACCACGAAGAGGGCTCGAGCCACGGGGCTCCAGGCCACGTCACCCGCGCCCACGCCCACCTTCACGGTGCCCAGCACCTCGCGAGAGGCCACGTCGACGGCGGTCAGCACGTCCGCCTCGGTGCTGGTGACCCAGGCGGTGCGGCCCTCGTCGGAGAAGGCGAACTCGTGGCGGCCCGCGCCCACGCGCAGGGTCTCCACCTCCGCGTGGGCCGCGGTGTCGAGGACGCTCACGGTGCCGTCCCCATCGTTGCTCACCCACGCGGTGCGGCCATCCGGCGCCACCGCGATGCGGCCCGGCTGCTGTCCCACGCGCACCGTCCGCGTCGCGAGGAAGCGCTCCATGTCCACCACGGACACGCTGTTGCCGGAGGCCACCGTCACGTAGAGCGCGGAGCGGTCGTTCAACATCGCCCAGTCGGCCGCCTCTCCGCCCACGGACACGAGGCTGTGCAGCTTGGTGCGTTCGAAGGCGATCTGCGGGTTGATGACCGACACCGTGTGGTCATGGTTGAGGGTGAGGAACCAGTAGGCGTTCAGGTCCACGTCCGCGCGCGCGGAGAGCAGCCCGCCCAGATAGGTCTTCACGCGCGCCGTGCAGGCCGCGTCGTCCAGGGGCGCGGCGCCCTTCTCCCGCAGCGACATCCAGCCGAGCACACGCCGGCCCTGGAGCGGTGCGTGGGACTTCGCGTCCTGGAGGACGAAGCGCGCGGTGCCCTGGAGCGGCGCGCCGGCCGCGGCCTCCCGGGGACGAGGGGTCAGCGATAAATCGAACCGCACCGAGACACCCTCGCGCTCGGCCAAGACGGGCTCCGGGGCGGGGAGGGGCGGCGCGGCCGCGGGGACGTCCGGCGGTGCTCGAACGCGGAGATTCCATCCGGCGGCGCTGAGTGCGCCCACGGACAGCAGGCCGAGGGTGGTGAAGACAAGGCTCTTGCGCATGGTGCGGGGACTTCCAGGGACACCGAAGAGAGAGAAGGGGGGCGACGCGGTCAGAGGTGGACCGCGTCGCCCGGAACCAACAGCGAGCAGCCGCTACTTCACCCGGTACACGCCCCACAGGCCGCCAGCGCTCCACAGGAAGCTGGCGTGGTCCCGGTAGAGGTAGTCGCCCTTGACGCTAGAGGCACCGCCCGCGCCGTACTCGGGGATCATCGTGTACGACTGCATCACCGACGCTCCGCCCTGGGTGGAGATGATGGGTGACGTGGCGTTGGGGCCCATGACGCGCGACTGGCTGCCCGCGAGCCATGGATTGCGGCGCCACTCCGCGCCATGCATGGAGATGGCGTGCTGCCGTGAGTGACCGGAGGGATGGCCGAAGCGCCAGCGCACCGGGTCGTTCACCTTGACCTCGAACACGGGCGTGGCCGGGTCGCCATGCGCGGTGGAGCTCAAGATGTCGCGCAGGTCGTAATCGTTGAGCGTCTCCATGTCCGTCTGGGGCGGCACGCCCAGGCGGGCCCACAGGGGCTCGGTGCGATAGTTGAAGCCCTTCTGTCCGGTGTCCTGCGAGTCGTCGATTCCCGCCGTGTTGCGCAGCGCCGTGCCGCTCTCCAGGCCATCCGTGTCCCAGAAGGTGGAGTCATCACTGTGCAGGCCCAGGTCGTCCTGGAAGAGGGCGACGAACTCGCGGAACGTCTCCGGCTTGCCGTCGGCCCGGGTGTACGAGACGTAGGCCTGGGCCTCGGTGCCGGGGTCGGCCGTCCATGAGGCGTCAGCGGGCTCGATGACGAGCGCGCCGATGGCGCCGTGCATGCCGTGGTTCACCACGTCCGCCATGTTGCGCAGGTTGACGATGCCGAACTCCATGGGCGTCCTGCGGCCCCAGGGGAACGGGGTGCCGAACGGCGAGCTCTTGAACTCACCGGCGAACCACCGGTACGCGCGCGTGCCGCCGGGCGGAACCGTCTGCACCGCGTTGAGGCCCACGTTGGCGCCGTCGTCCACGTTGACGTCGTAGTTGACGAGCTGCGGATGCAGCGACACGTGGTTCGACATCCGCACCTGGTTGACGTTGAAGCGCGGAGTGATGGCCGAGTGGTGCGCCCAGACGTACGACTTCGGCAGGGTGGTGGATGGCAGCCGGTTGGTCAGGATGACCTGGATGCACTCACCCGCGCGGGCCCTGAGGATGAGCGGCTCCGGCTTGCGCGTGCCGGCCTTCAGCCCGGCCAGGTGCGCGTCCTGCGCGAAGATGATGGCGTCCGGGTCGTAGATCTTGTGCGCATCGTTGTAGACGAGCCGCTTGCCGGCGATGTGGTTCTTCGCGTCGATGGCGGAGACTCGGTACAGCCGCACCGGCGAGCCCTTCGGACACGAGTCCGTCTTGATGGGCTTGATGCCGAACCACTGGAGCGCCTCGTACTGGAGCACCAGGTCCTTGTCGATTCGCATCATCCCCTCGCGGTCCGCCATGAGGTGCTCGACGGTGCGCTGCTTCACCGGCTTGCCCGTCTCGTCCACCTCGTAGGAGTCCTCCACGGAGTCGCGCTCCTTCTCCGGATCCAACACCTCCAGGCCCGCCTCGTCGGGCAGGTCCAGCAGGGTGAACGGCGGGTAGGGCTGCACCTCTCCGTTCGCCGCGCCCCGGGTGGCGACAGACTGGAGCTTCGGGTTCTCGTCCGCGGCCAGCAGGGCCACGTCCGCCAGGGTGCGGGTGTTGCGCAGCCGGTTCTTCGTCGTTCGGAGGATGCCCCACATGCCGTTCCACAGGTCGCCCGTGGAAGCGCTCATGTACATGTAGTCCGCCGTCTCGTACGGGCCGATGATCTGCGGCAGGCCGCCGGTCAGGTTGAACTCGAACTTCTCCGAGATGCCGATGGGCTGCGCGTTGTAGAAGCCGCTGTCCGGGTCGTACAGCTCCTTGAGCCACTTGTTGCCGTGGAGGGTGAAGGAGTGCTGCTCCTCCTGTGAGCCCTGGATGAGGCGGATGCGGATGTTGTCGCCCGGGTTGCCGTACATCACCGGCGTGTACGGGTCGCCGTGGATGTCCGAGCGGAAGACGTTGGCCATGTCTCCGCGCGTCCCGCTGCGCTGCACCCGATCACTGCAACTGAGGCGAGTGGAGATGCGGTGGGGGATGGGCTCGTTGTGGTAGTTGATGGTCATCCCGCCCGGGTCGGCGGCGCTGATGGCCTCCGGCATGGGTGTGGACTCGAAGCCGACCGCCCACGGCAGCTTCTCCTCCTTGTAGTTGGGCGGGTTCACCGGCTTGCCGCACTCGTCGTAGAGGGGCACATAGTCCGCGAAGGCGATGGCGAACTCGCGGAAGCTGTTGGCCGGGTTCGCGGTGATGATGTCCGCGCTCCAGCTCGTCGGGCCACCGTCCGCCACGCGCGAGCCGTAGAAGATGCCCGTGCGAGGGTCCCTCCACTTGGAGCCCTTCGGTTCGACGATCAACGCGCCGTAGAAGCCGTGCTGCTGATGGGACGACGGGCCGAAGTGGTCGTGGGTGAACACGGTCTCCAGCGGGTGCTCCTTGCCCGAGTCGCTGAGCAGCGGGTCCGCCCACCAGCGCTGCACGCTGGTCTGCGCGGTGCCCGGCGCGCGGGGGATGCGCGGGTGCGACGCGGGTGCGGTGAGATACACGCGCGCGCCCGTCTCGCCCACGTTGCCATCCGCCACGAAGGCGCCGCCCGCCGCGTTGGCCAGGTGGATGCGGTGCGCCACCGTGTCCGAGGACAGCGTGCCGTCCTCGTAGTTCCAGCCGTTGCCGGCGCCGTCCGCCGCCGTCACGTCGAACTTCACCAGGTGGATGTGCTGACCGATGATGTCCGTGGGCGTGTAGATCTGGAAGTCATCCGGTGCCAGGTGCGCGGGGATGAGGTTGGTGGCGTAGAAGTTGATGCACTCGCCCGACTCGGCGCGGAAGAAGAAGGGCTCTGGAGGCCGCTTGCCGTCCTGGGTCGCCGGCACGTCCTCGTTGAGCACCATCAGTCGCGCCTGCGGGTCATGCCAGCCGGCCCGGTTCACCCGCTGCATGGCGATTTGGAGATAGGTCGCGCGGTAGTTGCGCTTCGTCGTGCGCGCCGGACACGGGTCCGCGAAGGGTGCACCGGCGACGGGGGGCCGGCCGTTGACGAGGAACTTCCCGGTGCCGCCCAGCGCGGTGTAGCCGGGGTAGTACCTCACCGTCTCCGCGAAGACAGGGTCGTTGTGCAGCGGCACGATGGACGGTGCGGTGGCGCCGACGGAGCTGGGGAAGTCGCCGGAGTGGAAGGCCATGGCGGCCTTCTCCGTCGGGGTGCCGGCCTGGGGCAGCAGCTTGATGTTGAGCGCCGTCGGGTCCACGTCGAAGCGCCCCGAGTTGCCATAGGCCACCGGGCCCACCGCGTTGGTGACGATGTGGCGCGGCAGACCGCCGTCGAACTCCAGGTCCAGGGGCGCCTGGGGCGTCCGGCGGCCGGGCATGCCCGGGATGTAGAAGGGATAGCCGGGGAACGCGGGCCGCGTCATCGGGCCCGACGGTGTGCTCACCGTGGTGGCGACATACGTGGGCATGGGCGGCATGGCCCGGCTGGGGATGGGGATGACGGCCGGGTTGGGCGTGCCGTTCTTGATCTCCGCGTCGGGCAGCACGCGGTCCTTGGTGCCGGCCTCGAACACGTCATGCACGCGCCACAGCGCCCACATGCCCTGGGCGAAGTGGGGATACAGGTGGCAGTGGTGGATGGAGTCGCCCACGGTGAGGTTGCGGTTGCCGGAGCCTCCGAAGTTGATGTCGTAGGTGAAGGCCGAGCCGGGGCTGACCGTCTGCGAGTCCAGGTAGTTGGAGTCCTGGGCGCCGGGGGAGTACTTCCACTGGTGGGCGTGGAGGTGGAAGACGTGGGTCTCCGCGGGGCCCGCGTGGATGTTGCGGATGCGCACCGGGTCGCCCAGGTAGCTGTGGTGCACGTTGGTCGGGTCGTCCGGATAGAGCGCCGCCACGGCCTTGCCGGAGGCGTCCTTCTCCACGTTCATCGCCGGGTCGCCATTGGCCCAGGACTCGAGGAAGAACTCCTCGTACTCGCAGGTGACGCAGTCCTTGGTGGGGCCAATCTTCGCGCGGTTGGCGATGAGCTCCGCGCCCAGGCCCGCCACGCCGTAGTTCACCCCGAAGCCGTCGCGGACGCTGTGGAACGTCGGGTTCCACTCCAGCTCGTCGAAGGCCTGAACCGCCTTGATTTCATCGTGGTAGATGGCCGTGAGTTCGCGGAAGTGGCCCTGGTCGATGGACGTCCGGGTGCCCACCGACGTGCCCTTGTAGCCGGTGATGATGGCCTCCAGGTCGCCGTGACGGATCTGCCGATTGGCGTCCAGGATGGCCAGGTACGGACGGTTGGAGTCATCCAGCTTCTCGTACTGGATGAGCGGCGTGCCGTCCGGGTTGGTGCCCGTGGTGACGGACTTGAGCACGGTCGCGCTCACCTTGGAGCGGTACCAGCTGCTGCCCGCGGGCTCCACGTTGACGGCGCCGAAGAGGCCCTGCGCGGTGGAGCCTCCGTCGCCCTCGCCGCCGAACGAGGCTCCCATGCTGTGGAAGAAGAAGACGCCCTCGTGGTCGGCGTACCACTCGTAGTCGAGCGAGCCTCCGGAAGGCACGAGGCTGCTGGGGTTGTAGCCGACGTTGGCGCCGTCGGAGAGGATGTTCCGGTACTGCAGGCCCTGCACGTGGATGGAGGCGTGGCGCGTGGCGGGGGAGTTGTCGCGGTGGTCGCTGTCCGCCTCCTTGTCCTCGCCGAGCCAGAACCACCGGCCGCCCACCGCCTCGCCCTTGATGAGCGAGAGGACGGCGTCATACGAGGGCGTCCACACCCAGAGCGGCAAGAGCTTGCGCAGGAAGCTCTGCGTGGTGGAGCCGCCCGCCTTGCTCGGGCCGGGCTGGGACTCCTCCGCGCTGGGAATCGCCGAGCGGGTGGGGGCCAGCCAGTTGGTGAACTTCACGTGGAGGCAGTCCCCCACGTTGGCGCGCAGGGTGAGCGGGCGGGGGCGCTTGTTCGTCTTCAGCCGCGCGTTGCCGGGCCCCGCGGGCTTGCTCGGGCTGATGGCCTCCACGTCCTCACGGAGGGCGTAGATCATGCCCGTGGGGTTGAAGGAGCCCAGCCGGTTGTAGGTGTAGACCTGGTCCAGCGCCACCACGTCCGCGAAGATCGTCCGCGCGCACGTGGGCTCCGCGACCGCCTGTGGCGAGGACCCCACCAGCTTCTCCTGCGTGGGCGCCATGGGCTGGCGGCCTGGAGCGGCCCGCGGGGACGCGTCGGTTCCGTCCGGTTGGCAGGCGAGGCTGGAGACCAGCGCGGCCGCCAGGAAGGATCGCCCGAGCGTGGGCGCGACCCGGCCTCCGGGTAGGGGGCTCCCCCCTGGGTGTTGTCGATTCTTGGTTGAAGACACACATCCCCCTGAACCGCCCTCGATGAGAGCGATTTCATGATTAAGCCGTGAAGCGCGACCTTTGTGTTTCTGAGAGACTTCTCAAGAAACACAGACATCCAGTCCGTGTTTCCGATGTCTCACTATGGGCGTCGCCGACGGGAAGTAAACACTCCGCGTAAGCGTCCGGACTCGCGACACTTCGTGCCCGCACTGGGAGGTTGTCTGAGAGGTTTCAAAGGAACAGGGATGTGGTGGTTAACCCTTAGAGTCTCTAAAACACGGGAATTGCCCGAGTTTTCCTGGGGTGGAAAGCACCCCCGGAGTTGCATTTTGCTACGGTGTTGTTGAAATTTTGCTGATTGAAAGATGCATGACGGTTGTAGGATTCAGCCCCCCGCAGGTCTGCCACTCCGGAGCGTCCCCTACATGTCCTGGTCTTTCCGCCAACTGCTGGCGCCTCTCACGGCGCTGCTCCTGGTCGTCTCAGCTTGTGATGGTGACGACCCTCCTTCCAACCCTGTCTGTGGAAATGGTGTCGTCGAAAGTGGCGAGCGCTGTGACGACGGCAACACCACCAATGGGGATGGCTGTGAAAGCAGCTGTCAGCCGACGCCTGACGCGGGCACGGATGCCGGTCCCACGGTACCTGACGCGGGTGAGCCGGACGCCGGTGAGCCGGATGCGGGTCCCGTAGAGACGGACGCGGGCACGGATTCGGGTACGGACGCTGGCCCGGTGGAGACGGATTCGGGCACGGATGCGGGCCAGGTGGAGACGGACGCCGGTCCTGTCGAGACGGACGCCGGCATCGACGCAGGCCCCGGGGAGACGGATGCGGGTCCGGTGGAGACGGACGCGGGCACGGACGCCGGTCCTGTCGAGACGGACGCGGGCACGGATGCCGGCCCAGTGGAGACGGACGCGGGCACGGATGCCGGCCCGGTGGAGACGGACGCGGGCACGGATGCCGGCCCGGTGGAGACGGACGCGGGGACGGATGCTGGCCCGGTGGAGACGGACGCGGGGACGGACGCCGGTTCTGGCGAGCCGGATGCGGGTTCGGGGAGCGATGCCGGCACGGACGCGGGCTCGGGTGAGACCGTCGTGATGTGCCCGGCGGCGAACCTGCCGCCTCCTCCGACGGGGTCCTGCTCGGTGGAGTCGGGCGGCGCGGCGCGACTGTTCACGGGCATCATTCTGGCGCCGGACAAGGTCTACCAGGGTGGGCAGATGCTCGTGGACTCCGCGGGCATCATCCAGTGCGTGAGCTGTGATTGCTCGCAGACGCCAGGCGCGTCCACGGCCACTCGCGTGACGTGCCCGCAGGCGGTGGTGTCGCCGGGTCTCATCAACTCGCATGACCACATCACGTTCCAGGCGGCGCCCTACGTGGCGACCGGCTCGACGGTGGAAGAGCGCTACGAGCACCGCCACGACTGGCGTGAAGGCAACAACGGCCACACGCGCATCTCCGCGGGCGGCACGACGAACGCGGATGGGATTCGCTGGGGCGAGCTGCGCCAGGTCATCGCGGGCACCACGTCCATCGCCGGCTCGGGTGGCGCCAAGGGGTTGCTGCGCAACCTGGACGCGCCGAACCTCTCCGAGATGGGCAGCAACCAGGAAGGCCTGGGGGCGGGCTCGGGCGCGAACTACCAGACGTTCCCGTTGAGCGACAGCGACGGTCGCGAAGTGGCGAGCGGCTGTGGCTACGCGGGCATCGACACGCCGTCGGACATTCCGGCCGCCTCGGCCTATCTGCCGCACATCGCCGAGGGCATCGAAGGCACCGCGCGCAACGAGTTCCTCTGCCTCTCCGGTCAGCAGTCTGGTGGCCAGGACATCCTCAGCCAGCGCACGGCCATCGTCCATGGCATCGGGTTGCGCGCCGCCGACATCTCCATGATTTCCGGCAAGGGCAGCAGCCTGGTCTGGTCGCCGCGCTCCAACATCGGCCTGTATGGCGATACGGCCGCGGTTCCGCTCTACAAGTCACTGGGTGTGAACATCGCGCTGGGCACCGACTGGCTGCGCTCCGGCTCCATGAACATCCTGCGTGAGCTGCGCTGCGCGGACTCGTTGGACAGTGATTACTTCAACAACTCGCTGACCGACGCGGAGACGTGGGCGATGGTGACTGGCAACGCGGCCCACGCGTTCCAGGCCACGAACACGGGCGCGCTGGCGCCGGGCAAGCTGGCGGACGTTGCCATCTTCCGGCTCAACGGCCATGTGGCCTCGCCGTACCGCGCCGTCATCATGGCGGAGCCTGCGGACGTGGTGCTGACGATGCGCGGCGGCACGCCGCTCTACGGTGAGGCGGCGGTGGTCACCGCCCTGGGTGGCGCGAGCTGCGACACGCTGGACGTGTGCGGCGCGCAGCGCTCGGTGTGCCTCCAGTCGGAGATCAGCACGTCGCTGGACACGCTGAGATCGCGCAACAACGGCGCCTACCCGCTGTTCTCCTGCACCGTGCCGGCGAGCGAGCCGGTGTGCGAGCCGCGCCGCGCCTCCACGGACTCCCGCTACCCGGCCTCCGTGACGGGCTCCACCGTCTACTCCGGTGACCCCACCGGCATGGACGTGGACGGCGATGGCATCCCCGATGCGCAGGACAACTGCCCGGCGGTCTTCAACCCGGTGCGCCCGATGGACCAGGGCCTCCAGCGGGACGAGGACGGCGACAACGTCGGTGACGCGTGCGACGTGTGCCCGCTGAACGCGAACACCACGCTGTGCGCGCGGCCCAACCCGAACGACTCGGATGCCGACGGCGTCATCAACGCCGTGGACAACTGCCCCGGCGTGCCCAACGCCGACCAGGCCGACGCGGATGGCGACGGACGCGGCGACGTGTGTGACATCTGCGCGTCGCCCAACCCGGGCGACACGGCGTGCCCGCTGTCCATCTACCAGGTGAAGGAGCCGGCTCCGGGTGGAGGCTCGGCGTGGGTGGGCCAGCGCGTGGGCCTGTCCAACGTCACCGTCACCGGCGTGGGCAGCACGGGCTACTTTGTCCAGGTCAACCCGTTGGATCAGGGCTACCAGGGCGCGGACTACTCCGGCGTCTTCGTCTTCACCCGCACCGCGCCCCCGAGCAACGTGGTGGCGGGCGTGCGAGTGAACGTCAACGGCACGGTGGCCAACTACTTCGGCCAGCTGCAGATCGCCACGCCCACGGCGACCATCATCAGCCAGGGCAGCACGCTGCCGGCTCCGCAGGTGGTGACGCCCGCGGAGATCGCCACGGGCGGCCTGCGCGCCGGACCGCTGGAAGGCGTGCTGGTGCGGGTGTCTCAGGTGGACGTGACGAGCATCGCGCCCGCGCCGGCTGGCGGCGAAAGCGCGCCCACCGGTGAGTTCGAGGTGAACAGCTCGCTGCGCATCAACGACTACCTGTACACGTACCCGATGCCGGCACTGGGAGACCGGTTCTTCTCCATCACCGGCGTGCTGGAGCTGCGCAATGACCACTCGAAGATCGAGCCGCGCTCCGCCGCGGACCTGGTGCCCGCGGGGACGGGTGAGGCGACGCTGGCCTCGCTGGCCCCCACGGGCGTGTTCGTGCGCTCGGGCTCCAGCGGCCCGACGTTCCCGGAGCCGCTGACGGTGACGCTCAGCGGCCCGGCGCTCCAGGACACGGTGGTGACGGTGGCGTCGTCCAGCCCCGCTGTCACCGTGGAGGGTGGGCAGGTGATGATCCCCGCGGGCCAGCGTTCCGCGGTCGTCATCCTGAGCGCTGACGCGTCGCAGGATCCGGACGTGCAGAAGGCCACGTTGACGGCCAGCCTGGGCGGCGTGACTCGCGATGCCCTGGTGCAGGTGCTGGCCGCGGATCAGCCGGCGGCGCTGGCGCAGCTCTCGCCCGAGGTCGCCGTGGTGACTGGGGGCTCCTCGTTCGCCTTCACGGTGACGCTGGATGTGCCTCCGGCGGTGGACACGACGGTGTTCCTGGAGGTGCAGCCGGCCAGCCTGGGCGCGGTGCCGGCCCAGGTGGTGGTGCGGGCCGACACGCTGTCCGCCAAGTTCGACCTGGTCGCGGCCAACGCCAGCGGTGAAGGCCTGGTCGTGGCCACGCTGGATGGCCAGACGGTGTCGGCGCAGCTTCGCGTGACGGACGCGCCCACGGGCGCGGACCACATCGTCATCAGCGAGGCGGCTCCGGCGGGCGCGGGCAATGCGAACGACGAGTTCATCGAGCTGTTCAACCCCACCGCCACCGCGGTGGACCTGTCCGGCTGGAAGGTCCAGTACAAGAGAGCGATTGGCGGCACGTACCTGTCCACCACGCTTCCGGCGGGTGCCATCATCCAGCCTCGCGGCTTCTACCTCGTGGTGCACGGGCAGTACGCGGGCGCCGTGAGTGGCGATGCGAGCTGGGGCACGGTCTTCTCCATGCAGGCCAGCGCGTCGGGCGGAGGCAACCTGCGCATCGGCCCGCCGGGGCTGGGCGTGAACGTGAACGACCCGGCCACGGTGGATGCGGTCGCCTACGGCACCGGCGATGCCCCCGAGGGCACGACCTTCTCCTCCATGCCGGCGGCGGCGGGGAGCTTCGAGCGCAAGGCGACCATCTCCTCCACGTCGGCGACCATGGAGAACGGCTCGGATGCGACGGCTGGCAACGGGTATGACTCGCAGAACAACGCGTCCGACTTCATCCTCCGGACGACGCGTCAGCCCCAGAACTCCTCCAGCGCCACGGAGTAGTTGACGGGCATCCCCGGCCCCTACCGGCCTCTGAACCGGTAGGGGCTGGAAAACCCGGCCCGGCCGGGCCATAAGCGTTCCGTGCGAGTCGTCTCATGGAACGTGAATGGACTGCGTTCGGCCCACGGCAAGGGCTTCTTGCCGTGGTTGTCGGGCGCGAGGGCGCAGGTGGTGGCGCTGCAGGAGGTGCGCGCGCGCGCCGACCAGCTACCCAACGAGGTCCGCACCCCGCCCCGATGGAAGACGCACTTCTCGTCCGCGGAGCGCCCAGGTTACAGCGGCGTGGGCCTGTTCTCCCGAGATGAACCCGACGCGGTGGAGACCCGTCTGGGCATCCCGGAGATGGACGTGGAGGGCCGGCTCCAACTCGCCCGCTTCGGCAAGCTCACGGTGGCCAACGTGTACTTCCCCAACGGCAACGGGAAGGACCGGGACCTGAGCCGCATCCCCTTCAAGCTGTCCTTCTACCGACGCCTCTTCGCGGAGCTGGAGAAGCCGCTGCGCGATGGTGGGCGGGTGCTCGTGGTGGGCGACTTCAACACGGCGCATCAAGACATCGACCTGGCGCGTCCCCGGGAGAACCGCGAGACGAGCGGCTTCCGTCCGGAGGAGCGCGAGGAGCTGGACCGGTGGCTCCGGGCGGGCTGGGTCGACAGCTTCCGACACTTCCACAAGGGCGGCGGCCACTACTCGTGGTGGAGCCAGCGCTTCGGGGTGCGGGAGAAGAACATCGGCTGGCGTATCGACTACGTCCTGGCGTCTCCCGGAGCCATGGCCTACGTCAAGCGCGCCGCCATCCACCCCGACGTGTCGGGTTCGGACCACTGCCCGGTGAGCGTGGACCTGGACTCCGCTGTCCGCTGACGATTGCTCGAGGCTCTCTCATGAACGCACTGCTCTCCATCTGGACCTGGGTCGAGATTGGAATCGTCGCGCTGGTCGGTTTCTTCGTTCAGCTCGTCATCGCCATCTTCACGTTGCCGTTCGACAAGACGCGCTATGCCACGGGCCGGTGCTTCCGGATGGTGGGTGTCACCGCGGCGAAGCTGACGCCGTACTGGCGCTTCCGGGTGCACGGCGCGGTGCCGGAGCGGGTGGCCCCCAACACGGTTGTGGTGAGCAACCACGAGTCCAACGCGGACCCGTTCCTCATCTCCCATCTGCCCTGGGAGATGAAGTGGCTGGGCAAGGCCAACCTCTTCAAGATTCCCGTGGTGGGATGGATGATGAGCCTCGCCGGCGACATCCCCGTGCACCGAGGAGACCGCGAGTCCGCCACGGGCGCGATGGCGCGCTGCAAGGAGTGGATGGAGAAGGGGATGCCGGTGATGATCTTCCCGGAGGGCACGCGCTCGAAGACGGACGAGCTGTTGCCCTTCAAGGACGGCGCGTTCCGGCTGGCCATCGAGCGTCAGGCGGACGTGCTGCCGCTGGCGGTGAGCGGGACGCGCAAGGCGCTGCCGAAGCACTCGTGGCGCTTCTCCACCTCGCGCGGCATGGTGACGGTGGGCACGCCCATCTCCACCAAGGGCATGACGATGGATGACCTGGAGAAGCTCAAGACGCTGGCGCGCGAGCAGATCCTCTCGCTGCGCGCCTCGCTCCAGCCGTTGACCCGGGACGCGGACTCCGCCCCGGATACCGTCAGCGCCGCGTAGCACTCCACGCGGGCTGGGAGGGGACGTCGTTCAGACGTCCTTGTCTTCGCCCTTGTCCTCGTCGTCCTCGTCGATGATGTGACAGCCCGTCTCTTCCTCGAGCGCTTCCTCGATGAAGCCGCGCAGCAGGTCCTTGCCGCCAATCTCGAAGGACAGGCTGACCCGGTCGCCGCCGATGACGCCGTCCTTGTCCACGGTGAGCTTGCCGCCGAGGGCGATGGCGCTGCCGTCCACGCGCGCGCCGTTCAGGATGCGGACCTCCCCACCCATGGAGACGGCGTCGCCCGTCACGCGGGCGCCGGCCTCGACGATGACGCGGCCCCGGATGGCGACGGCGTCGTCGACCCTGGCGCCCTTGCGGATGATGACGTTGCCGTCCACGGCGACCGCGTCCGTCACCTTGTCCCCGGCCTCGATGACCAGGTCCGTGCCCTGCACCGCGCGGCTGCCATCCTTGGACGTGGTGGCGCAGACGACCTTGATGTCGTTGGGCTTCTTCGCCGCGTCATCCGCCGCGAAGGCCGGGAAGGTGAGGGTGGCGGCGAGGGCCAGGGTCGGCAGCAGCGATGAGCGCATGGGCGGGCTCCTGAGACATCCGAGTTGAGAGGCCTACGGACGAGGGCTCGCACTGATTGCATGGGGCGGTTGTTCCAGCCGGTGCGGGCCAGGGCACGCGCCTTGCTGTACGGTGTCCATCTGGCCCTGTCCCGAGGTCCGCACTGGCCGCTCCTTCGACGCAGCACGACGACTCCACCGACCTCACCATCTGGGTCTATGCCTTCGGGTACTTCGCGGCCTATGCCCCCTACAGCGCGCTGACGAAGGCTTTGTCGAGCGGCTCCCTGCCGGGCATGGAGGAGGGCATCGTCGGCTTCACGTTGCTTCCGGTGAGCGCGGCGACGTCGATGGTGGGCATGTTCGTCTTCCTCACGCTCAAGCGCTGGTGGCGCTTCGCGGGGCACCGGAAGGTGCTGGGCCTGCGGGTGCCCTCGCCGGGGCCGTGGACCTTCCTGTCCGGGATGTGCTCGGCGGCCATCATCGGCACCACGACGCTGGCGTACACGCTGGAGGGCACCTCCATCGTCTTCATGATGCTGCTGATGCGCGGCGGCGTGCTGGTGCTGGCGCCCGTGGTGGACGTCCTGAGCCGCAGGCGTGTGCGCTGGCCCTCGTGGGTGGCGCTGGGCTTGAGCTTTTCGGCGGTGGTCGTCGCGTCGGGAACGGATGCGCGGGCCACCATGACGGTGGTGGCCATGGTGGATGTGGGCGTGTACCTGCTCAGCTACTTCATCCGGCTGCGCGCCATGAGCCGGCTGGCCAAGTCCGAGGACAAGTCGCTGTCCACGCGCTACTTCGTGGAGGAGCAGATGGTGGCCACGCCCTTCCTCGTGCTCGTGCTCGCCGGGGTGGCGCTCTGGGGTGGCTCCGCCGCGGCGCAGGACATCCGCGAGGGCTTCACCGGCATGTTCGCCCGGGGGCGGCTGCTGGAGGAGGTGCTGGTGGGCCTGCTGTCCCAGGGGACCGGCATCTTCGGCGGGCTCATCCTCCTGGACGCGAGGGAGAATGCCTTTTCCGTGCCGGTGAATCGCGCGTCCAGCGTGCTCTCTGGTGTGGTGGCCACGGTGGGGCTGTCGCTGTTCCTGGGACTGCCCGGCGTGGGGACGCGCGAATTGCTCGGCGCCGCGCTCGTCATGGTGGCCATGTCGGTGCTCGCGGTGCCCACGGTGCTCGCGGCCCGACGGCGGGAGGCCGCCACGCGGGCGGCGCTCGGGCGCTAGAGGCGGTGCTCGCTACTTCTTGTCCGGCGCGACGTGCAGCGTGAGCACCGGACAGGGCGCGCGGGAGACGATCTTCTGCGCCACGCTGCCCAGCAGGAGTCGGGGGAGCCCCCGGCGGCCGTGGGTGCCCATGATGATGAGGTCGAAGCGCTCCTGCTCCGCGAGTTCGAGGATGGTGGAGGCCGCCTCGCCCACCAGCACCCGGTGCTTCAGCGTCACCTGTGGGGGCTCCATCTGCTGGAGGAGGGTCGCCAGTTCCTTGCGCGCCGTGTCCATGGCGACCTGCTCCAGCGAGAGGGCATTCCAGCCCGGCGCGGCCACCAGCAGGTCCGGCGCGACGTATTGAGGGGGCTCCCAGGCGTGGACCACCTCCACGGAGGCGTTGAAGGGCCGCGCCAGGTGCAGGGCGTAGTCGATGATGGTGCGAGAGCCCTCGCTCAAATCGATGGGAACGAGAATGCGGGACGGTGCGGCCATCGGCGGCTCCTCGGTGGTTGGAAAGGCCCCTGCTAGGGGAATGGGGCCGGAAGACGCTCAGTGGAAGTTCCATGCCAGGGCTTGCCCGCCTGCTCGTACCCGTGCGCGCGCAGAGCTTGCGGGGAGGCGAGCGCGCTCCGCGATTCGTGCGCAGGATGGGCACCTGAACGAAGACGAGGTGCCTCTCTCCCATGCGTCCTCCCATTGACCAGGGCACGGTCCTCATCACCGGAGCGTCCGAGGGCATCGGCCGGGAGCTTGCCCGGCTGCTGTCGCGGCGCGTTCGCACGTTGGTCCTCGTGGACCGAGACGTGGCGCGGCTGAAGCCGCTGCGCGAGGAGCTGCTGTCCCTCTATCCCACCCTGGGCGTGCTGCTCGAGCAGTGCGACGTCTGCGAGTCGCGCGACATCGACGCGCTCGTCGCCTCGCTGGAGTCGCACTTCGTCCGGGTGGATGTGCTGGTGAACACCGCCGCCCTGGGGCGCCAGGGCTTGTACGCCGAAGCGCGCTGGGGTGGGCTCGAGGAGCTGCTGCGCGCGAATGTCTGGGTGCCCGCGCTGCTGACCCACCGGCTGCTCGCCCCCATGCTGGAGCGGGGGAGGGGCGGGGTGCTGAACATCGGCTCGGGCGCCGCGCAGCTCTTCCTGCCCGGCTCGACGATGTTCGCCGCCACGCAGCGCTTCCTCGACGGCTTCACGGAGTCGCTGCGGTTGGAGGTGGAGGGGCGCGGCGTGGTCATCACCCGCGTGGCGCCGGGGCCGCTGGGAGACGCGGGCGCCCAGGCCGTGGGCGCGGGCGTGGCGCCCTTCTTCCAGATTTCGCTGGAGCACTGCGCGCGCGTCGCGCTGGCGGCCTTCGAGCGGGGCGAGGCCCTGGTGTATCCAGGCTGGGGCCACCGGTGGGTGATGCGGTTGTTGCCCCTGCTGCCGCGCATGGTGAAGCGGGCCCTGGGACGGCTGGCGCTGCGGGGCGTGCGGCGCGAGGCGTTGGCCGCGCCCGAGGCGCTGCCGGTGGGGCTCGCGTCACCGGTGCTGCTGGCGCGCGAGCCCACTCCGGCATGACGTGACGGACTAGAGGCCGATCTCCGTCAGGCGCGCCTTCACGCGGGTGGCCTTCACGCCGGTGTTGGCCGTGCCGCGGCCGGACGAGTTGCCGCCCAGGCCGATGTGGTGCAGGCCGACCACCTGGTGCGTGGAGGACGAGAACACCGGCGAGCCCGAGGAGCCGCCCAGCGTGTCCGCGTCATAGGACAGGTCCGTGGTGGAGTAGTTCGCGTTCTTCACCACGCCCGGCGAGGACTTCTTCGTCGGGGCGCAGCCGGACGTCGTGTAGTAGTCGCAGTTCTGGTGCACGACGTAGACGCTCGCGTTGGTGGCGGCGTTGGTGGTGGACACCGTCAGCCAGCCGTACACGTTGCCGGGCAGCTGGCCGTTCGTGGCCGAGCAACGCACCGCCGTCATGTCATCACCGGACCACGTCTTGATGAACGTGGCGCAGTTGTACCAGATGCGATCCGCCGAGGCGACGCCGTCCTCGTAGTTGAAGGACACGCGCGCGCCCACGGCCTGGGACGCGCTGCCGATGCAGTGGTTGTTGGTGATGATGACGTCGGCGGAGACGAGCCACGCCGTGCAGCGGCTGCCCACCGCGGGGATGGACAGGTAGCCCACCGCCTTGGAGCGCGTGCGCTGCGTGCCCGTCAGCGTGGTGGCGCCCACCCAGTTCACCGAGCCGACGATGACCGTGGACTCCTGGGACTGGAGCGGCTCGTTCGCCTCCACATCGGGAACGTCGGGAGCCTGCTCGGTACCGCATGCCGACAGGGCACCCACCAGGAACAACGCACGCATGCTCTTCGCGATCATCGGGGGACTCCTCCACCACGCGCGGGATTGCGCGCCGCGTGGGCCCTGGCACACCCCGTGCCACCGTCATCCACGGGACACGCTCACTCGGGAGTCACTCACCCGCGCGCGCCCAGGTGGTGCGCGCGTGCTCCGGTTTGACGAGAGGCCATGTAAAGGCCCTTCGCGCCCCTCGGGACAAACCTCAGTGATTGTCGTGATTTACTTGTTTTTCTGGGAGTGTCGTTTTTGTGGGCAGTCAGAGGGCCCGGTGTCCCGTGCCAGGACAGCGACGGAAAAATCCACGGGCCGCGCTCCGCTCCAGGCAGGAGGGGGCGCGGCCCGTCGACGACGCGAGGCGAAGGCCTGGGTGGCTCAGCCGATGATCATGTCCTCGCGCTCCAGGCTGCCCTCGGCGAAGCGGCGCAGGTTGAAGCGGGTGAAGAGTTCGTCGGACTCACCGGTGACCATCCACTTCGCCATCCGCTCGGCGACGGCGGGGGCCATCATGAAGCCGTGGCCGACGAAGCCGGACATCTGGAGGAGGTTGTCCAGGCCGGGAGTGCGGCCGAGGATGGGGTTGTTGTCCGGCGTCACGTCGTAGCACCCGGCCCACTGGCGCAGCACCTTGACGTGGCCCACGTGGGGCATCTGCTCCATCAGCGCGCGGGCGAAGCGGGACACGAAGCGCAGGGTGCTGCCCATGTTGAGCCCCGCGGGCTCCTTCGGGTCTCCCATGCCGCCCACGATTTCGCCGCGCATCGACTGGCTGAAGTACAGGCCCGAGTCGAGCACGGACACCAGCGGCCCCAGGAAGGGCTTGAGGGGCTCGGTGCTGAGGATTTCGTGACGGTGCGGCTCGTTGGGGAGCTGCACGTCGACGAGCTTCGCGACCTCGGGGCTCCACGCACCCGACGCGAGGACGACGGTGTCACAGGCGATGTCGCCCCGGTCCGTCTTCACCTTGCGCACCTGTCCCCCGCTGACCTCGAAGCCGGTGACGTCCGTGTACGTCTCCACGCGGACGCCCTTCTTCTTGCAGCCCTGCGCGTAGCCCCACAGGAAGGGCCAGGGGAAGATGACGCCGTCCTCGGGATTGAAGGAGGCCGCCACGCAGCCCTTCATCGTCAGGCCGGGGACGATGTCACGCGCCGCGTCCGGGGTGACGAGCCGCGTGGGCACGCCGTAGCGATTGTGCAGCGTGACGTTGCGCTCCAGCCGCTTGGCCACCGCGTCCGTCCGGGCCAGGAACAGGTAGCCGCCCTGGCGCAGCCAGACGTTGATGCCCAAATCCCGGGCGAAGCCCTTCATCAGGTCGATGGAGCGCTTGGCCAACTCCACCAGCGCCGGAGTGCCCCACTGCATGCGCACGCCGCCGCCGTTGCGGCCGGACGCGCCCGCGCACAGGTAGCCGCGCTCCAGCACGACGACGTCCGTCTCACCCTCGCGCGCCAGGTTGTACGCGAGCGCGAGCCCCATGATGCCGCCGCCGATGATGACCACCTTGGCCTTGGCGGGCAGGGGCCCCTCGGGCCGCAGCGCGCTGGCGAAGGCGTCCACGTCCTGGGGCAGGCCGCCCACGGGAGGTTGGGACTCGTCCACCGGAGCGGAAGCCAAGAGGCGCAGCTCGGTGGGGAACAGGGGAGGGCGCGGCGTGAAGGGCACCACCGCGTCGGGCTTGAGGGCCTTCTCCTTCTCCAGCAGCGCGGCCACCGCCGACAGGCAACTCTTGCCCTGGCAGATGCCGGTGCCAAAGCCGGTGTAGCGCTTCACCGACTCCACGTCGCAATAGCCGCGCGAGACAGCGTGCCGCACGTCATCCGCGGTGACGTCCTCGCACGAGCAGATCATCGACTTGCTCATGACAGTCCTCCCACCAGCGTCTGTGCCGCGCGGCGTCCCGCGGCAGCGGCGTCCTTCGCGCTGCCTCCACCGGTGAGGTCGCCCGCCGCGAAGATGTCCGGGGCCTCGGTGCGTCCATCCGCGTCCGCCTCCACCCGGAACAGCCCGCGTCCGGCGTCGAACGACACCTTCGCGCCGCCCTGTCGCGCCAGCTCGAAGCTGGGGCTCACCGGCACGGACACCAGCACCGCGTCACAGTGCACCTTGCGCCTGCGGCCATCGCGAGGCGTGAAGCTGAACGCGCTCACGGAGCGCATACCGTGGGCCTTGGGCTCGGAGCCTTCCACCGCCAGCGCGTGGGCCCCCGAGGGCGGCGGGCCCTTCAGGTCCACCACCGCGGAGAGCTTCACGCCGCGCTCCTCCAGGAGCCTGGCCAGGCCGTACAGCTCGTCACCCCAGCCCACCAGCGCGGCGACCTTGGGCGCCACGTCGTGTCGGCGCAGCAACAGACTGGCCGCGCGCCCCGCGTAGACGCCGGGCAGGTCGTTGTTCTCGAAAGGCACCATGGGCGGGTGGCCGCCGGGCGTCAGCAGGAAGCGCTCCGCGTAGACCTTCAGGAGCCGCGTGCCCGTGGGCTCCCAGACGCCCACCGCGAGGAAGCGCCCCGCCTCGTCGTCATACAGGCCCAGCACGGTGGCGCGCGTGGTGAGGCTTGCCGGCGCGAGCGTGGCCACGTCCGTGATTTCGGGCGCGTCCCGCTCGGGCGCGCCGTGCGCGAGCCGTCCACCCACGTGGTCTTCGCGCTCGAAGAGGAGGAAGGGGATGCCACGCTCGGTCAGCTCCCGAGCGGCGGCGAGGCCCGCGGCGCCAGCGCCCACTATGGCCACGCGGGTGCGCACCGTGCGCGACTCGGGCGGCGAGGGGGCGGCCTCCTTGGGCAACAGGCCCAGGCCGGCGAGCTGGCGGGCGACCTTGGCCATCACCTGCTCGGCGACGGGCACGCCGGCGAACATCTCGTGGTGGTCCAGGCCCTTGGGAAAGAACCAGTCGATGGTCTCGAACACGTCCACCTTCGCGGAGGGGTACGCGTTCTGCCGCTCCAGCTTCATGCCCTCCCTGGCGGGCGTGCGGCACGTGTAGACGTTGGGCAGGCCATCCACGCGCATCAGGCAGTGCGAGCACGCGGCGGCGAAGCAGTAGGGCCCGCGAGGGCGGTGGTACTTCACGGAGCGGGCAAGCATGGGCTCGCCGGCGGCGACCAGGGAGCACGCCACCGGCTCGCCTTCGATGGCGGGGATGCTCTCGCCCTCGAGGTCCACGGTGATGGCCCTGCCGCGCAACGAGGCGTCTGGGAGGCGTCGCATGGGTGCCGCGCAAAATGGCGTACCCGGACCGGGTGGTCAAAGCCTGTCGAGGCATGACGCACCCCGGTCATGGGGGCCATCCGACAGTCGCGGTGATGGCGCGATGGAACTTCTCTAAGACTGCCGCTGAAACGACACCGGGGACCGTCACGGGCCGTCTGGGCTCGTGGCGATCCCCGGTGGGTGCTCTCGGGAGAGCGGACGGTGCGCTGTCCGCCTCCTTTGACGCGCCGGGCAATCCCCGGCGGCGGTGCGTTAGACCGGCTGCTCGGTGTGCGGGTGGATGGGCTCCGGCATCCCACTGCCACGCGGCCGGTAGCCGAAGCGGGTGCGGATGACCGCGCCCAGGGCGACCAGGACGACCAGGGTGGAGACGATGGCCCCGAGCACCGGGATTGCGCCCACCACCATCAACACCAACAACCCCAGCGCCAGCACCACCGCCTGCGTCTTGCGACCGCGCATCACCGGCAGCCGCGTGCCCAGCTCGCTCGCCACCGCCGCGAAGCCGAGCGCCGCGGCCAGCGGGGCCGCCATCCAGAGCACCAGCGCGGCGGGGATTCCGATGATGGTGATGGCCAGCACCACCGTGAGGGGAATCATCGCCACGACTCCGAAGAGGCCGGTGAGTCCGCTCTGCACCGGACGGGCGCGAATCTCGTCACCCACCTGCTTCATCCGCGCCGGGAAGAACATCTGTCCCAGGAAGCCCAGTCCGAAGAGCACCGCGAAGGTCAGGATGAAGGTGGCCAGCCCGCCCTCGTTGTTGTTGTCGTCGTCGGAGTCTCGCTCCTCGTGCTCGTGGCGCGGGTTGCGCGACTCCTTGAGGCCTTCCTTGAGCTCGCCGGCGACGATGCGGCCGATGTTCGCGCCGCCGAAGGTGTTGATGCTTCCCTCCACGTCCGCGCCGTCCTCGCGCTCCACGTTGCCGCCGAAGGAGGACACGTCGCCTTCCACCTTGGCGCCGGGCTTGAGGACGACGTTGCCGCCGAAGGCGTGCGCGTCTCCCTCCACGTGGCCGTGGATGACCAGGTTGCCGCCGAAGGCGACCGCGTCGTTCTCCACGTGGCCCTTCACGACGAGGTTGCCGCCGTACACCACCGCGCTCTGGACGTTCTGGGCTTCCTTCACCTCGAGCGACTGTCCGCGCGCCACGACATTGCGGCCCCCGGAGCGGCGCGAGCGCTTCAGCTCGTCCCGCGTGCGGTGGATCTGCTCGCGGATCTGATCCCGCACCTCTTCCATCCCCTCCGCGTCGGAGCCGATGCCCTCCTCGGAGTGTCCCGACTCCGTGTCCATCTCCGGAGCCGGGGGCGCCGGAGGAGTCGCGGGCGTCGCCGCCACGGCGGGCGCGGGAGGCGCGGCGGGGACGGGA
>NZ_JABUMQ010000088.1:0-33795 GCF_013336645.1 Myxococcus sp. CA039A
CACCACCCCCGCCCAGCCGCTGCGCGAGCAACGTGGCGCTCAGCGCTCCCAGGAACGCCGCGCCCGGAACCACGAGCAACCGGAACGGCCCCAGCCGCGAGCTGAGGGCCACGTCCATGACGATGGCGGCCACCGCGCCCAGGGCCGCGCCGCTGGAGGTCCCCAGGAGGCCCGGCTCCACGAGCGGGTTGCGGAACAACGCCTGGAGCGCGGCGCCGCTGGTGGCCAGCACCGCGCCCACCATCACCCCGAGCACCACGCGAGGCAGACGGATGGACAGCAGCACCGCCTGCTGCATCGGCTCCAGCCGATATCCCGTCTCCAGCCCCAACGCCTCCAGCGCACTGCCGAACAGCCCCAACAGTGGCACCCGGTACGAGCCCACCGAGAGCGACGTGAGCGTGACGACCACGAGCGCGGCGCCCAGCACGAACCACGGGCGAGGACGGCCACCAGGCACCCTCACCTGCTCCCGCGCCGGATACGTCGCGGGAGCGGGAGCCACGTCCGAAGCGCTCATGTCCCGTCCTGCGCCGGAAGTCCCATGCCGTCCTGCAAGCGCTGCACGGCCTTGCCCAGCTTGGGCCCCAGGCTCATGAAGTGGACATCCTCGATGGTGGTCAGCTTCCAGCCCTGGACCTGGGACAGGCCAGGGACCAGCCGAAGTCCCGCCTCACCTCCAACGGCCTCCAGCGAGCCGCCGGGAAGCAGGATGATGTCGGGCGCCGCGCCAACCACGGCCTCGGCCGTCAGCGGCCGGTGACCGGTGTAGCCCGTCACGGCATTCACGCCCCCCGCAAGCCGGATGAGCTCATCGGTGGCCGTGTCCTTGCCCGCGACCATGAGGGCGTTGGCGCCCCGGGCATACAGCGCGAGGATGCGCTTGGGCTTCGCCTGCTTCGCCGACGCGGCACGAGCAGCGGCGCGCTTCAGGTCCGCCTCCAGCTCCGCGACGAGCGCCTCACCCTCGGACACCCGGCCCAGCTTCGTGGCAATCGTCCGGATGCGCTGCCGTGCCACATCCAGCGTGGGCAGGTTGGACAGCACCACGACTTCCATTCCCGCCGTGCGAAGCTGCTCGAGGACACCAGGAGGTCCCGCCTCCTCCGACGCCAGCAGCCACGCCGCGCCGAGCGCGAGCAGGGGCTCCGCGGCCAGCGCGCGCTGGTAACCCACCTTGGGCCGGCTCCGGGCCACGGGCAGCGCCAGACTGGTGTCGTCCACGCCCACCACCTGCGCTCCCGCGCCGAGCGCGAACACCGTCTCGGTGACAGCGGGCCCCACCGTCACCAGCTTGGGCGCGGCGGGGACCGGGGCCGTCTTCGCCGCGACGGGAGCAGGTGCCGCCTTCGCGGCGGAGGGTGCGGCCGGAGCAGCAGCCAGCGCGGACCGCGACAGCAGCAGCGCGGCCAGGAGCACTGTCACGCGATTCATGACGCCACCCCGGTCGCGGGCAGCGCGGCGATAAGCTCCTCCATCAGCGCCCGCCATTCAGGCTGCTCGGGGATGCCGGGCTTCCGCTTGCCGAAGAGCAGCGCGATGTTCTCACCGGCCGCGTCGAACAGCTCCAGCGAGGTGACGACGCCGTCACGCGTGGGCTTGCGGACAATCCAGGCCGTGTGGACGTGGTCCGTGCGCAGGTGCAGGTTGAAGCTCGGGTCCAACACGTTCATCCACGGGCCCATGGCGCGCACGGTGTGCACGGGGCCGGTGTGAATCTGGATGGCACCCGGGTTGCCGACGAACACCATGATGGGCAGGCCCGAGGCCGCCACCTTCTCCAGCACCCACGTCAGCGAGGAGGTCGCCACGGGCGTGGTCAGCTCGTTCCCCACCAGCCGGAGCGCCTGGGTCCGCGCGACCTTGAAGCGGCGCAGCAGCGGGAAGAAGTCGTGCGTGTCCTGGAGCGCGCGCCAGCCCGACACCAGGCCCTCCACGTCGATGTCGCCATCGGGCCGGGGGGCCTCCGCCGCGGTGGCCGCCTCCACCGGCACCCCGCGCGACTGCTCAGCGTGGGTGTAGTCCTCCACCAGTCGCTCGAACGCGCTGACGCCGGACTCGTCCTCCAGGTAGACCTTGTGAACGGCCATGCCCGTGCCGTCGAAGAAGTGCAGGCTGCGCCGCGTGCCCTCCGGACGGACCTCCCGGAACGCGAAGCCGAAGCGCCAGCGCGTGAGGAACAGCCGCAGGTCGATGTTCTCGTCCAGCACCAGCGCGACGGCGCCGTTCACCTCGACGTTGCGGTAAAGGCCGCGCTTCTCGTGCACGGCGCTCTCGTTGCGCGTGAGCGTCATCACCTTGCCCAGCGACTCCAGGCGCGGCAACAACGTGTCGAGGCGCAGGTCCAACCGGACGACGTCTTCACCCACACCGGTGGCGAGCAACTGCGCCTCGCTCACGCCAAGTTGCTCCGCCGCGTCACGAATACGGGTGCGCGGCTGTTCCTCGCGCAGCGACTGCCAGCGCTGACGGAGGGCGGTGGGCTCGAGAGAAGACGCCGGCGAAACAGGTTGGGAAATCATGGCAGACACCAGGGGAAAGGAAGACTTCGACTTCAGTGAGACGCTTCGACAGGGAGACCGCTGGGAGAGACGCCATCCTCGAGCGCGCCAGCCGAGACGGGCGCCGTCACCTTCGTCCAGCGCAGCTTGAGCATCGCGGGCGTTCCGGCGTCGTCGTAGTAGGACAACATCTCCACCTTGAAGTACGCCTTCGAGTCGGAGCGCACGACGTACACCTGCGCGCGCGGGGACAGCTTGTGCGTCGACACGTCGTAGGCGTACCAGGCGCCGTTGGCCTGGAAGACGGTGTCCGGGTCCACGCCCTCGTCGTCGCCGTCATCCGCGTCGACCGAGTAGCCGCCCGCGGGCGCCTGGGTGAGCTGGGCGAAGTCCTGCGAGGGCAGCACCGCCACCTCCACGCCACCCGTGCCATTCACGCCGCCGCGCGAGCGGATGCCAAAGCGCTGGAACGACAGGTCCCACGTCGCGTCCGCGCTCGCGCTCACCTGCAGGCCGGTGTCCAGGTCCAGGCCCACCCAATCCGTCTTGCTCGTGGCGTCGACGACGGTGGTGATGGAGCCGTCCGTGTTGCCCACGTGGCGCACGTGCGTGCCGTTCGCCGGCACCTCGACGCCCGGCTGCTCCGGCGTGTTGTCATCGTCGTCCCCAGGCGTGGGGACCAGGTCGTCACCGCAGGCGGACAGCAGGCCAGACAGGCACAGGACCGCGGCGGCGCGGCCGAAACGAGACACGGAGAAGAAGGTGGGGCGGGACATTCAGGCTCCTTGAAGGTTTGGGGTGACTCACAGCCGGAACGAGAGGCCGGCCTGGAAGGTGCGTGGCGGAATGGGCAGGTCCGTGGGATTGCCCGCGTCGGCGAGGTTGGAGCCGAGCACGAAGAACTGGAGCGACTCGCGCGCCCTCCAGGCGATGCGGGCGTCCACCGTGACGTAGGCCTCCGACTTGTAGGGATTGGCGACGCCGTCACCATCCGTGTCCGGATAGAAGGGACGCTTGCCCACGAGCGCCGCGCGGACCCACGTCTCCAGGCCCCACTCGCGGTGGCGCCACGTGGCCTGCGCGGTGAGCCGGTGGAGCGCCTGACCTTCCAGCGCCCGGTCCAGCTCCTCGTCGTGTCCGTCGGTGAGCGTGTAGGCCATCTCGCCGGACAGGCGCCACGGGAAGCGCTGGCGCAAGCCCAGCTCACCGCCCCGCACGCGCGCACGCGCCACGTTGACGTAGGTGAAGAGCTGCTGCTCTCCGCCCTGCTGGAGCGTGGTGCCAATCATGTCGCGCAACGCGTGCTGATACGCGCTCACCCAGATGAGCGAGGCATCCGACGGCCGAACCTCCGTGGACACACTGAAGCTGCGCGAGCGCTCCGGCTTCAGGTCCGGATTGCCGCGCACCGAGTAGCCGACGCTGGGGTTCTCGAAGTCCAGCAGCAGCTCCTGGAAGCCCGGCGCCCGGTAGCCCCAGCCGTAGCTGCCGCGCACGGTGAGCCAGGACAGCGGGTCCACCTTCGCCGCGAGTCGAGGCGTGACGGCCGTACCGAACTGCGTGTCCACGTCCACGCGCGCGCCCGGGACGACCACCAGCTTGGGGCCCGTCGCCAGCGTCCAGCTGTCCTGCGCGTAGAGCGATGCGCGGCCCCGGTCGCCCTCGCCCGTCTCCAGTCGGTCCGCCACCAGCCACTCGCCCAGGAACTCCGCGCCGACGACGAACGCGTGACGTTCGCCCACGCGCGCGTCGAGCTGCGTGCCCAGTCGGCCCTGCTGTTCGCGCGTGTCCTCCACCGTGTCCAGCGCGGAGGCGCGGCGCTGGTCTCTCAGGTAGCGACGCTGGAAGTGGGAATACGAACCCTCCACCCGGAGCGTCGCGCCGCTGTTCAACTTCCAGGACGGCGCCAGCCGCGAGTTGATGGACGTGTCGCGGCTCGCCCTGTCGAACACCGCGCCCGCGACGCCCAGGTCGACGCCGCGCTGGGTGCGTCGGGAGAAGCCGGCGGACCCCTCCAGTGACAGGGGACCTTCGCCCTTCAGGTCTCCGCTGGCGGAGACGTCGAAGCCCTCCAGGCTGCTGCCCGTGGTGCCGACGTCCGCGGGCTCCAAATCGTAGGACGCACGGCGCTGCAAGCCACCGCTGAGCCGCAGGCCCCAGCTCTCGCCCCGCGCCTCGCCCGTCGCATCCAGGTCCAGCCGCTCCAGCGCGCCATAGGCCACGCGCAGCTCACCGCCGAGCGGCTTGCGAGCCCGTCGCGTGATGAAGTTCACCACGCCACCCACGGCGTCACTGCCGTAGAGGACCGACGACGGCCCCTTGACGATCTCCACCTGCTCCACGTCCTCGAGCGACAACCGGGACAGGTCCACGCTGCCGGCGACACGGCCCGCGACGCGCTCTCCATCCACCAGCACCAGCACGTACTCGGGCCCCAGGCCCTGCACCTGCAGCGACGCTCCGGCGAAGGTCTGCACCACCTCCAGGCCCGGATGCGCGGCGAGCAACTCCGACGCGTCCCGCGCGCCGCTCGCGACGATGTCCGCGCGAGTGATGACCTCGGTGGCCACGGGCGTCTCGCCCAGGCGCTCCTGGGTGCGCGACGCCGTCACCACGGTGCGCGCCACCGGCACCTCGTCTTGCGAGGCCTCGGCGGGTGTCGAAGATGCCGAGGTCGTCGAGGCCCCTGGACCCGCGACGACCTCGGCCTGCTTCGACACTTTTGCCGCATCCTCGGAAGCGCTCGACTCGGCGGAGACAGGCTCGGCCGCGACAGGCGCTTGCTCATTCAGGGACGGATTCGACGCGGGAGAAGGCTGCTCCGCCTCGGCGGACACCGCTTCACCCGGGGCCGCGGCCTGCGCCAGTTCGGGCGACGCGCGGCCCCACGCCACCTGGGGGGCGGCGCAGGCCAGCACGAGGAGACACCAACTCCCACGCATTCAACGTCCTCCGGCTCATGGCCGGTGGGACTCCACTTCCGGATGGAATCCCCGCGGGGCGCTGGGCTCAAGGGCCTCTGGCCTCAGTCAACTCTCGCTACACGCCGGGCCTGGTCACGCCCGGGCACTCCCACCTGCTCAGCCGCCCGTGTTCGGCGCGCTCCCACCACCCGGCGGTCGCTCCAGCGGCACCACTCGCGTGCGGTGGCAGCGACGGCACTTCAGCTCCACACCCTCCGGCACCAACCTCGCCAGCAGACTCCCGCACAGGCACCGCAGCTCGTCCGCTCCACCGCCCTGCTGGCACCCGTCGCTCATCACCGCTCCGCTGTCTGAAACGCGACGGACGATATTGATACTCATTATCAAAGTCAAACCATTCAGACGGGCAGTGTCCTGGGGTGTACAGGGGCGGCCAGGAAGCGGACTGTCAGTGGACTTTGAGGCGGACGGCGGCTTCGCGGGGGACGCGGGGCTTGGGCGTCACCATGCGCGCGATGCCGTAATACAGCTGGTCCTCGGTGTAGACCTTGCGCACACGTCGGTGCGTCCCCGGGACGTAGGCGGGACCTGGGCGCTCCAGCCACTGGAGCACGCGCACCTCGCCGGTGAGGGCCAGGGCGGACAGCAGCTCCGGAGGGCACAGCTTGAGGTAGCGGCGCACGAGCGGGCGCAGCTTCCGGGAGAAGTCCTTGCCGAGCACGGCGTGGCGCCGGCCCGAGTGCAGGGTGCCGTCGAAGCGGCGCGACAGGTGGAAGAGCTCGTGCAGCACCGTCTCCAGGCGGGCCTGGGCGGTGGAGCCCCTGAAGAAGAGGGGCCGCAGGGTGATGCAGTAGAGCATCCGCCGGCCGCGAATGCGGATGACGGGCTTGCGCCGACCCGTGCGGTCCGTGGACTTGCCGCCCCGGAAGCACAGGGGCTTCACGGTGCCACGGGAAGCGCGGCGCGCCTCACCGGCCACCACCAGGATGCGGCCCGCCTTCACGTGGGCGAACTCCGGCAGCTTCGTCGCGATGTCCCTGATGAGGGAGCGAACCGTCTTGTTGAAGTTGGGGCGGCGTCGGACCACGAGTGGTGGACAGTCTAGCGGAAAAGCCCTTGGGGGCGGCTTCCGGGGTGCACACAATGTCTAACGTGATGCGCTCGACTTCGCCCGTCGTCCAGCTTGCCGCACTGCTCCTGGTGGGTCTGGGGTGTGCCTCGTCCTCCACCCGGCCGGCTGGTTCCGCCACCCTCACCGCACAGGACACGTCCGTCGTGTCGCAGGGCCTGACAGAGGCCACCCTGCGCTACAGCGCCCAGGTGTCCAGCGCCGCGCCCGGCGTGGTGGAGCGCGTCGACTACGAGCTGGTCTCCGAGGGGAAGGTGCTGAAGAAGGGAACGGTGAAGCTGGAGACACGGCTTGCGCCAGGCGCTCCGGGCGACGTGTCCTTCGAGGAGCGCGCGGCCTACGTGCAGAGCGCGGAAGACCTGGCGCGGCTGAGCGCCCAGGGTGGCACGGTGCTCCTGGCGCTCAGGGGCGTGCTGGTGGTGCGCTCGGGTGACTCCGAGCAACAGATTCCGTTCGCCGCGAGTCGCGCGGTGCGCGTGCCCCGGCTGCCCACCATCGTCGTGGAGGAGCTGGATGGGGCGCGCTATTCCGCCGAGGAGGTGCAGCTCAACCTCCGGCTGGGTATCCAGAACCCCAATCCCTTCCCGCTGAAGCTCAGCGGGCTGACGTGGCAGATGGCGGTGGCGGGCAAGGCGCTGGACAGTGGAACGCTGGCCCAGTCGGACAGCGTGGATGCCTCCGCCACGGGGGTGTATCCGGTGGAGGTGGCGGTGACGAAGGACTCGTGGGGGCCGGAGGTGAAGGCCCTCATCTCCCGAGGCGTCTTGCCCTATGGGGTGACGGGGGAGCTGACCGGTCCACTGATGCGGGTGCCGTATTCACTCTCGGGCGAGGTGAAGCTGAACGTGTCCCGGTAGAGTGGGCGGTGCGTGCCCATCTATCTGTTGAGTGACGAGCACCCGGAGCTGTTCCCGCCTCCGGAGCGCGCTGACAAGAGCGGAGTGCTCGCCGTGGGCGGGGACCTGAGCCCGGAGCGGCTCCTGGCCGCGTACTCGCGCGGCATCTTCCCTTGGTTCAGTGAAGGGGACCCCATCCTCTGGCACTCGCCGGACCCGCGCTTCGTGTTGACGCCGGACACGCTGCACGTGGGCCGCAGCCTGCGCAAGACGATGGCTCGGGGTGAGTACGAGGTGCGCTACGACACGGCCTTCGCGCGCGTCATCACCGAGTGCGGCCGCGTGACGCGTCCCGGGCAGAACGGGACGTGGATTACGGACGAGATGTTGGGGGCATACGTCGAACTGCACGAGCGGGGCTTCGCGCACTCGGTGGAGGCGTGGCAGGACGGCGAATTGAAGGGCGGGCTGTACGGCGTGTCGCTGGGCGCGGCGTTCTTCGGTGAGAGCATGTTCGCGCTGGCGCCGGATGCGTCGAAGGTCGCCTTCGTGTCCTCGGTGGAGCGCTTCAAGGAATGGGGCTTCCAACTCGTGGACTGCCAGGTGGAGACCGAGCACCTGGCGAGATTTGGCGCGGAGTCATGGCCGCGAAAGCGCTTCCTCGCCGCGCTCCACAAGGCCCTGCGCGAGCCGACGCGGCAGGGGAAATGGACCGAAGCCCCCAAGCAGTGACCTCAGTCGGTCACCGCCCAAAGGTCCACGGTGCCATCACCCCGCCCCCAGGCGACGAGCCGGCCATCGGGCGAGAAGAGCGCATCGCTCGTCTGCATGTCGTCGCCGTCGCTGGCGCGGAACAACGCCTCGCCCGTATCGAAGCGATGGACACCGAAGCCTCGGCCGTCACGGGAGGCCGCGAGCAGGTCGCCCCGGGGATTGAAGCTCAGGTTGCACGCATAGCCGCTGAAGCCAGGAAGCGTCCCCACCAGCCGACGCTCGTCCACGTGCACCACGGCGACCTCCTCCGTGATGCCGCCCACGGCGAGAAGGGGCTCCGTCGGATGGAACGCGAGGCTCCACGTCGTGGGCGCGTCGATGGACAGCGCCATGGGACGCGCGCCTTCGGCGATGTCCCAGAGCCAGAGGTTCTCCTTCCGCTTATCGTCCGGGGTGAAGGTCGCCGCCGCGAAGCGCCCATCCGGGGACAGCGCGCACGCCGTCAGGGACACGCCCGTGTCCAGCGGCGCGAGTTCGCAGTGGGGACGCCAGGACTTCACGTCCCACACCAGGGGCGCATCGCCATCCAACGGAATCAGAAGAGCCCGCTCCCCGTCCGGAGACATGGCGAACAGGGTCACCGCATGAGCCAGGTGTTGCTCACGCATCAGCGACCCATCCTTCGTGGAGAGGAGCACCAACCTCGGGCGCCAAAGCCCCAAAGGCGAGCGGTTCGCGGGAGCTACGGCCAGGATGCGCTCGGCGTCGAGAAGCATCGCCGCACTCCCTTCGAGCCGCTGCTCGTGGGCATGCTCCGACGGCGTCCCCACGTTCCACCACCGAAGCAGTGCGCCCCTGTTGCTCAACGCGAGGAGCACGGTGCCGCCCGGCTCGAAAGCGAGCTTCTGGCCCGAGGTGTAGGACGGAAGCTCGGGGCCGAGTTGCCCCACCTGCTTCAACCGCGAGGCGTTGGCCGGAGTGATGACCTGGAAGCGAGAGTCCATGATGGCGCTGACCGAAGGCGGCGCCATCACGGCCTGACAGGTTCCGCGAAAATCGAGGTCAGCGCTTCACCTTGCACGGAGACAGGGTGCGCTTGGTGAGGATGAGGTCCTCTTCCGTCGGACTCCCATAACGCACGGCTTTCGGCGCGGCCTTCGGCTTGGCGGCCTCGTGCATATAGAGCGAGCCCAGGTCTCGACTGAGCACGAACCTCAGCCCCGCGCTGTCGTGCAGGCCACCGAAGAACTGCGTGCCCCCGTTGCGCAACAGCGCCGGGGTGAGTGCCCCTGGAGGACGGTAGAGCAGCAGTGAGAGGTCCTCGGTGGGCCAGTCGCACGGGTCCTTCTTCCCCTTGCGCTCCATCCACGACACCGTGAAGTCGCCCACCGTGGTGCTGTCATCCCAGCTCGCGCCGATGCGTTCCCACAGGCGCATGCACTCCGGCGACTCACAGTCGCGCGCGGGGATGAACTCCAACACATCCGGCGGCAGGCCTTCTCCATCCTTGCCCGTCTCGCGCTCGGTGGGCCTTCGCAGCTTGCACCCCGTGGGCTCGTCCTTCTGCCGCAGCGCCACCGGCGTGCCGGACAGACGCCCGGGTGGCAGCACGTCGCAGTCCACTTCAATCTCCGCCATGAGGAACGTCTTGCGGTCCACGTCCGTCGCCCCCATCCGCGCCGCCCACCAACTGACGGGCACCGCGCGACAGGCCGCCGTGTCCGCCTTGCCGAACACCCACAGCGGGATGGTCGGGTCCGGCGCGCCGAGCCGCCGCACCTCCTCCTCCGGCACCCGCTTCACCCCCGAGCGCTCCCGCTCGCGGCCCTTGAAGAAGGTGTCCTTCGATTCGGGGATGATGGCCTGGTGCACCAGCCAACCCGAACCCTCCATGCCCACCTGCGCGCGCGGCGTGAAGGGCACCAGGTCCGGGCGCTTCGGACAGCCCCGCTCCGGCTCGGTGGGCGCGGTGAGCACCACCTCGCCATCGTCGAACTGGGCGCTCGCCCCCAGCGGCGCGAGCAGCGTCAGGCTCAGCACCAGTGAAGTCGACCGCATCTTGAATCGCATCGGCTCCTCCAGAAGACCCCGGCGCCTTGACGCACGAACCCGCCATGCCCGGGCCGGAAACACGCGCCGTCATACCTCATGCCGGCCTCTTCACGGCACACCCTGAAACGTCCCCGGCGTCGACCCTTCCCACGCGGATACCTGCCGCATGCGGACGCGACAGGCGAAGCGCCGGCCGTCGCGATATGAATACCTCCGCGTCCCTCCGACGCGGACACACCCCACTCCTTCAGGATGAGCTCCATGCGTGCCCTGTTGACGCTGGCCGCGGTGACCCTGGCCCTGACGGCCTGCAGCAACGACAAGCAGACACCGATGCCCGGCCCCCCGTCGGGCGGCTCGGACGAGGGCGACTGGAAGGACAACGGCGCCTTCGCCGCATGCAAGGTGGACACGGCCTCCAATGCCTGCGGAAGCCAGGGCAGCTTCGATGCGAGCGGCTGCACTCCTGGAGGGCTCGCGACGCTGGAGCTGGACGGCGTCTATACCCTTCACGTCCGCGCGAGGAATCCTCGCTACGGAAACACCTACAGCTTCGCGCCCCTGTCCATGAGGCTGGCCCCCACCGGCCCCCAGTCCGCCGGTGGACTGAACCTGGACACGCGACTGGTGGGTGTGGCTGGCCGCAACATCTTCCTCTCCGCCTCGCGCACGGAAGGCACGAACGGTGTCCGTCGCCGCTCGTTCCTGGGCTGCCAGTCTCCAGAGCCCGGACGGCTGCAGGGTTGCTTCGTGGAATGCCTCAACGGACGAGTGGAGGGCGAGGGAACCTTCGACGCGAAGAAGGTCACCGTCCCCACGGACGAACCGGAGTCCTCCGGTCTGGAACGGGTGTCCGAGACGCCCGTGACACCGGGACTGCCCGTCGACGTGTACGTCACTCACGGGCACGCCTACGTCGTCTCGCTCGGCGGAGGCCTCTTCGTCTACGACGTGAGGGACCCGGCGCACCCCGTGCTGACCGAGCACATCCAGCGCACCAATGACACGTACTGGAACGGCGTCTGGTCCCACGGCGATGCGCTCTATGTCGCCAGCGGCGTGCGCGGGGTCATCGTCTTCGACCTGACCGACCCCGCCCATCCCGTGGAGGCGTTCGCGACGGGAGGAACGCGCACCAACGTGCACACCGTGTTCGTGTACGAGAACACGCTGCTCGCCGCCTCGCCCGCGCCCACCGGAGAGGTGCTTGTCTACGACGTCACCACCCCCCTGTCTCCACGGCTGACGGGCGCCTTCCAGGCCGCGGGCTTCGACGCCGCGAGTTCCTACGGGCCGCACGACATGTTCGCCTTCGAGGGGAGGCTCTACGTCAACTTCTGGCGCGCTGGCTATGTCATCGGCGCGCTGGAGCAGAGCGGGACGCCCCGGCAGCTCGGCTCCTACCGCTACGCGCACTCCACCAGCCACGCGAGCGCCGTCGCGCGATACGGCGAGCGCATCATCGCCTTCGAGGGCGGCGAGGACTGGGGCGCGCATCTGCGCGTGCTCGACGTCACGGACCCGGCCTCCGTGAAGCTCCTCGGCGAGCACCGGATGCGGGAGCACATCTCCATCCACAACATGGTGCTGTCCGGCACGAAGCTCTACGTCGCCTGGTACCACGAGGGCGTGCGCGTGCTGGATGTGTCCACTCCGGAGGCTCCGCGCGAGGTGGCCCACTACCGCACCTTCCGGCCGGACGACGCGGGGCGGGGAGAGAGCTTCTACGACGGCGCCCTCGGCATCCGCGTGCCGGGCGACGGCTACATCTACACGGTGGACTCGTCGCGCGGACTCATCATCCTGCGAGAGACAGCGCCCTAGCCCCCGCGCTTCTTGCGCGGCGGCTTCTTCGGAGGCGGAGAGAGAATCTCCACCTCCACCGGCGGTTCCACCTGGACAGCGGGGCCAGCGTCCGGCACCGCCGCGGCCGGCTCCGGAGCCTTCAGCTCCACCCGGTCTTCCAGTGGCACGCGGCCCACCGAGCGCCGGAACAGCTCCCACAGCGCCCGGTGCCAGTCCTCGCGGCTCGCGATGCCCGTCACCACCAGGCCCGCGCCGCTGTAGTTCGCCGTCAGGCCCAGCGGCTGGAGCGCGGCGACCACCGAGGACAGCTGCTCCTGAAGCGCCGGCACCTCGAAGGTCAGCTCCAGCTCGCGGGCCACATACGCATCCGTGCGCAGAACCTCCAGCAGCGCCGCGCGGCACGCGGCGTCCTTCACCGTGGCCGTGAGCGAGCGCTCCGCGCCTTGCGTGGCCTTCAGGTCCGGACAGGCCTTGCGCGCGGAGGCCAGCTTGGTCGAGACGTCCTCGGGAGGCGGATTTCCCACCGTGAGGCGCCACACCGCGAAGCGCCCCTCCGCGAACAGCAGGAGGAGCGTGCGCCCCTCCTTCTGACCGGTGAGCAACAGTTCGTTGGTGCCCGGGAGCACCTCGGCGGTGGCGACGGAGGCGTCCTCCACCTCCACCCAGTCCACGGCCGCCAGCTTCTGGAAGCGCTCCTTGCCCGCCTCCAGGGGTAGGACCATGTCCACCGGCCACGCGCCAGCCACGGCGGGGACGAGAAGGGCCAGGAGTGCGCCAAGGAAATACATGCGAGCGGGCATGAGGGCTCCGGCGGGGTGGAACGGACCCTTAGCACGGGATAAGAACGGGCCTCTATGCCTACCTGGGCCCTCTGGGTCGCCTGCCTGGCGCTGTGCTTCGTCAGGTCCTTGGTCGCCGCGGCGGAGTCCGCGCTTTACGGAACCTCCGACCTGCGCGCCCAGGAGTTGGCGGAACAGCACAAAGGCGCGTCGAGCCGACGCGTCCTCCGCCACAAGACGGAGCGCGAGGCCACCGCCACCGCGCTGCGGCTGGGCACGTTGCTGAGCGGCTTCCTCGCCGCCGCCATCGGCGCCTTCGTCCCGCCGCGCATGCTGGACTTGACGCGCTACGGCGAGGCCGCCTGGTTGCCGGTGGCCACGGTCGCCGCGGGCGCGCTCTTCGTCGGTGTGCTGGCAAGCCTCATGGAAGTCACCATGCGCGGGCTCGCCAATGCCAACCCGGAGCGTTGGGCGCTGCGGCTGTCCGGCGTCGTGTCGCTGCTGGTGGCGGTGCTGTATCCGCCGATGCGCTTCGTCTTGGGGGTGCTCAACCTGGTGGCCCGCACGTTCGGCCGCACGCTGCGCTTCGAGCCCCCTCCCCCGCCGCTGGAGGAGCTGGAGAAGCTCCTGGCCGCGCAGGCGGCGAAGAACGAGGTCGACAAGAGCGCCCCGCAGCTCATCCGCTCCATCTTCGAGCTGTCCGACAAGCGCTGCCGCGACGTCATGGTGCCGCGCACGGAAGTCGTCACGGTGGACAGCACCATCTCCTCCGAGGACCTGCTGCGGCTGCTCGCCGAGGAGAACCACTCGCGCATCCCCGTGTACCGGGACGACGTGGACCACATCATCGGCGTGCTGCATGCGCGCGACATCATCCCGCTGCTCCAGCACCCGGAGCTCATCGTCCTGCAGGACATCATCCGCCCCGCGCACTTCGTGCCGTGGATGAAGCCCATCGGCGACCTGCTGCGGGACATGCAGAAGCGCAAGATTCACATGGCCATCGTCGTCGACGAGTACGGCGGCTTCATGGGCATCGTGACGCTGGAGGACATCCTGCGCGAAATCGTCGGCGACATCGGCGACGAGTTCGAGGTGGAGGAGAAGCTGGTCGAGAAGATGGCGGACGGCAGCTTCATGGTGGACGCCGCGATGGAGGTGGACCGCTTCACGCAGGCGTTCGGCTTCCCCCTGCCCGAGGGCGACTTCGACACGCTGGGCGGCTACCTGTCGTCACTGGCCGGACATCTGCCCGACGTGGGCGAGCGCTTCACCTACAACGGCTGGCAGTTCGTCGTCGCCAACAAGGAAGGCGCCCGCATCGACCGCGTGCGCATGTCCCGGCTCAAGAGCAGCACGCCCGGCAAGGAGCCCCGCGCCAAGGAGACTCGCGCGGAGGCTCCGGCCGCCAAGTCCTGAGCGGCTCAGTCGCTCGCGCCCTCGAGCGGCGGCACATGCGTCAGCTTCTGCGAGCCCTGCACCCGGAAGGGCGCGCGCCTCTCCGTGCGCCCGAAGCGCAGCACCACACCACCGCGCACGCGCACCGGAACCGGCGCTTCTCCCGTGACGGCGATGACGCGCTCAGCGGCCAGCGGGAAGAGCACGCGCAGCGGAGCCTCCCCATCGGGAGGCAGCGCCGCGTCCACGTGCTGCTGCCCCGAGGCCACCCGCCGTCCGTCCACCCACAGCTCGAAGTCCACCGACGTGAGGGTGGCCGCGTCCGAAGAGGGGTTCTTCACCTGGAGCCCCACGTCGAGCACCCCCGAGCCGTCCGCATGGAAGTCCACGCTCAGCGACTCGACCCGCACCGCGTCGTCATACGCGCGCGGCTGGAAGGGCACCGAGCCCAGGCACCCCGAAGACAGGAGGGCGCCCGCCAGCAGCGCCAGCAGCTCGCGACGCTCTCGCATCAGCCGCCCAGCAGGGGCTGGAGCGCCTCCACCGTGAGGGGCCAGCCCGCGCGGCGGGACAGCGCCTCCAGCGCCTTGATGAACTCCGCCGCCGACTGGAAGCGCCGCACCCGGTCCGCGAAGAGCGCCTTGCGCACCACCTGCACCGCGTAGTCCGGCAGGTCCGACGTCACCGACGACAAGAGCGGCACCCGCGCGTCGCGCACCTGGTGCATCAGGTCCGACTCGTTCTCCCCGGAGTGCAGCCGCCGGCTGGCGAACAGCTCCCACAGGATGACGCCCACCGCGTACAGGTCCGTGCGCGCATCCACCACCTGCCCCAGCACCTGCTCGGGACTCATGTACGGCAGCGTGCCGCGCAGCGCACCCGAGTCACCGCGCATCATCCCCTCGACCTCCGCCACGCCGAAGTCCGTCACCTTCACGTCGCCGTTGATGCCCAACAGCACGTTGGCCGGATTCACGTCGCGGTGGACGATGGTGGCGCCGTTCTCCCCCACCTTCGCCCGGTGGATGTAGTCGAGCGCCTTGAGCATGCACCAGGCGATGTAGCAGGCGGACTCGGGCGGCATCGCCGCGCCGGCCTTGAGCAACAGCTCCTGCATGTAGCCGAGCGTCCGGCCACTCACGAGCTCCTGCACCATGAGGTAGTCCGGCCCCGCCTTGAACAGGCGGAACGTCCGGACGATGTGCGCGTGCCGCAAGCGCACCGTCAGCTTCGCCTCGTCGACGAAGGCCTTCACATAGGCCGTGTCGTTGCGAAACGACGGATGCAGTCGCTTGATGACGACTTCGTCCGGCTCGCCCGGCGAGCGCTGCGTCGTGGACCGGGCTTTCGCCTGGTACACCTCCGCCATGCCGCCGACAGCCAACCGGCCGACTACCTCATAACCACCCAGGTCCGGAGCTTCCGCCACGGCACAAGCCTACTGCGATTTTCCGTCCGCACCCATTATTCAGCAACGAGGGCTGAATACAGCGCCTCGTACCGGGTGGCGGACGCATCCCAGGAAAAGTCCTTCTCCATGCCTCGACGCCGGAAATCCCCGAGCCGGAGCGGGTCCGCGTAGAGGGAGAGGGCCCTGCGGAAGGCGGCCAGGAGGGCGGCCCGGTGGAAGGCCTCGAAGAGGATTCCGTTGCCGTCCAGCCCCCCCTCCACGGTATCCACCAGCCCTCCGGTGGCCCGGACGATGGGCACCGTCCCGTAGCGCAGGGAGTACATCTGATTCAGGCCGCACGGCTCATACCGGCTGGGCATCAGGAAGAAGTCCGCCCCGGCCTCCACCAGATGTGACAGCGCCGGGTCGAAGCCCAGGTGCACGGACACCTGCTTCGGGTAACGCTCTTGCAACGCGCGCATCCCCTCTTCCAGGGGGCCCTCGCCGCTGCCCACGCCCACGAAGCGGATGTCCGCCTGGAGCGCGGTGGGCAGCGCGTCCAGCAGGAGGTCCATGCCCTTCTGCCACGCCAGCCGGCTGACGATGGCGAACACCGGCGCATCCCCCTCCGGCAACCCGAAGCGCCTGAGCAGCTCGCGCTTGCACACCGCCTTGCCCGCGAGCTCCCGAGGGCCGAAGCGCTCCGGGAGGAACGGGTCCGTGGCCGGGTTCCACTCGTGGGTGTCCACCCCGTTGAGGATGCCGTGCAGCCGATGGGAGCGGCGGCGAAGCAGGCCGTCCAGCCCGTAGCCCTGCTCGGGCGTCTGGATTTCACGCGCGTACGTGGGGGACACCGTGGTGAGCGCGTCGGCGAAGACGAGGCCGCCCTTGAGCAGGTTGACGGTGTCGTAGAACTCAAGCCCCCCCTCGGAGGTGAACAGGTCCCACGGCAACCCGAGGTCCGCCATCACGCCCTTGGGGAACTGGCCCTGGTACGCGAGGTTGTGGATGGTGAACACGCTCCTGGCGGAGGCCAGCGCGGTGGACTGGAAGCCGCGCCGCAGCGCCAGCGGGACGAGCCCCGTCTGCCAGTCGTTGGCGTGGATGATGTCCGGCACGAAACCCAACCGCTGGGCGGCCTGGAGCGCGCCCACGGACAGGTAGGCGAAGCGCCGGGCGTTGTCGCCGAACTCGCCCCACGCATCGCCGTACAGGCCGTGGCGGTTGCCGAAGAAGAACTCGTTCTCCAGGAAGAGGACCTCCAGTCGCTCCGACATCCGCGCGGAGAGGATGGGGCCGCCCTGCTCTCCGAAGGGGAAGCGAAGCTGGAGCGACTGGCCCGTGGGAGACAGGCGCCCAGCGTCCCGCAAATCCTGGTAGCGCGGGGTGACGACCTTGACGTCATGGCCCAGCGACGCGAGCGCGACGGGCAGCGCGCCGGCCACGTCCCCCAGCCCTCCCGTCTTGGAGAAGGGCGCCACCTCCGAGGAGATGAAGAGAATCTTCATGTGGCAACCATGACGGTTGCACGGGATGAGTCAACCGCGAACGTGCGCGCCCTTTCCCCGTCCCTTATGTTGCGCCCGTGCTGATACCTCCCGACCCCATCCAGCGATTCTCGGACCTGTTCGAGCGCGCCAAACAGGCCATTCCGGTGGACCCCAACGCGGTGGTGGTGGCCACCGTGGGCGCCGACGGTCGCCCCAGCGCGCGCGTGGTGTTGCTCAAGGACTTCGACTCGCGCGGCTTCGTGTTCTTCACCAACCACGAGAGCCGCAAGGGTCGCGAGCTGCTCGCCCATCCCTTCGCCGCGCTGTGCTTCTACTGGCAGCCGCTGGAGGAGCAGGTCCGCGTGGAGGGCCGCGTGGAGATTGTCTCCGACGAGGAGGCGGATGCGTACTTCAAGAGCCGCGCGCGCGGCAGCCAGGTGGGCGCGTGGGCCAGCCTCCAGAGCCAGCGGCTTGGCTCGCGCGACGAGTTGGAGACGCGCGTGGAGGACGTGGAGAAGCGCTACGCCGGAGCCGAGGTGCCCCGGCCTCCGCACTGGTCCGGCTTCCGCGTGGTGCCGGACCGCATCGAGTTCTGGCACTCGCGCCAAAGTCGCCTGCACGACCGACACGTCTACCTGCGCGAGCCGGATGGCTGGCACGCGCAGATGCTCTATCCGTGACGCGTCCGGCGTCCCGCGTCGGTTACCAGGGCACCTCTTCGCCCTGGTAGTCGAAGAAGCGGCCGCTGTGCTCGGCGCGCAGCCCGTCGATGATGTTCAGCATGCCGCGCACCGAGTCGCCCGGTGGCAGCGGCGCGTCCGGGCCGCCCATGTCCGTCTTTACCCAGCCGGGATGCAGCAACACGGAGACGATGCCCTGGCCACGCAAGTCATTGGACAGGTTGCGCACGCCCATGTTCAGCGCGACCTTGGACATCCGATAGGCATACGCGCCGCCCTCGCTGTTCCCCGCGAGCGAGCCCATGCGAGACGTGACGTGCGCCACCTTGCGCGCGACACCACGCAGCAGTGCGGGCAACAACGCGCTGGTGACACGCAAGGGCCCCAGCGCGTTGACGGCGAACGTGCGCACCACGTCCGCGTAGTCCACGTCCGTCAAGGCGCACCACAGCCCCGGGACTCCCGCGTTGTTGATGAGCACATCCACCGGCTCGGCGCACACCGCCGAGGCGAAAGTCCTGACGCTGCGCTCCTCGGCCACGTCGAGCGGATGAAGACGCAGGCGCCCCGCACTGCCCCGTTTCAAGGGCTCCAGTCGCTGAAGTCCCTCCTCGGTGCGCACCCCGGCGTCGACGATGTCGCCGCGCTCGAGGAGCTGGTGGACAAACTCGAAACCAATGCCCCTGCTCGCTCCGGTGATGACGTAGCGCATACCCTTCATTAACGCGCCGAATGGTTGTCCTTGGCAAAACACGCGATGTTGTTGAGCACCGAGTGCACGCTGGTCACCGGAAAATTTGATTCAGGAGGGACAACCGATGACTGTCGCCGTCGTAGGAGGTGGGATTTCAGGTCTGGTCGTCGCCTGGCGATTGCGCTCACGCGGTAGGGCTGCCGTTGTCCTGGAGACATCCTCCCGGCTCGGCGGGGCAGTGGGTACCCGACAGCACCAGGGCTTCCTCCTCGAAACAGGCCCCAACAGCTTCCTGGACCGCGAGCCCGCCACGCGAGAGCTGGCATCCGCGCTGAAACTGGAAGACAGGATTCGCGCGGCGGACCCGGCGGCGAAGCGACGGTATGTCTACACCCGAGGCCGGCTGCGCTCGGTGCCCGCGTCTCCGCCCGCATTCCTCGGCTCGGACATCCTCCCGCTGGGCGCGAAGCTGCGCGTCATGGGGGAGCTGTTCAGTGGACGGGTGGCGGCGGGCGTCGATGAATCGCTGGCGGACTTCGGCAGGCGGCACCTGGGGCGCACCGCGACGCGGGTGCTGCTGGACGCGGTGCAGACGGGCATCTTCGCTGGAGACGTGGAGCGGCTGAGCGTGGGCGCCACGTTTCCGCAGCTCGTGAAGCTGGAGCGTGAGCACCGCAGTCTCATCCTGGGCGCCATCCGAGCACAGCGCGCCCAGCGCAAGGCCCTGCCCGCGGGCGGGACTCCGGCGCCGAAATTGAGCGGCGCGCTGAGCACCTTCGAGGGCGGGTTGGGGACACTCATCGACACGCTGGGCACCTCGCTGGGAGACGCTGTGCGCGTGGGCGCCACGGTGGAGGGCCTGACGCGCGTGGACGGCGGCTGGCGACTGGCGGTGAGCGAGCAGGGACGGCGCGCGGAGCTGGACGCGAGCGAAGTCGTGCTGGCGGCGCCCGCATACGTGACGCAGGGGCTGCTGCATCCCCTGGACGCGGAGCTGGCGGCGCGCGTGGGCGGCATCGAGTACGCGCCCATCGCCGTGGTGCACCTGGGCTTCGACGCGGGGACGACGCCCGCACCGGACGGCTTCGGCTTCCTCGTCCCTCCCACCGAGGGACGCCGCTTGCTGGGCTCCATCCACGCCTCCACCGTGTTCCCCTTCCGCGTGGAGGCGGGCCGCGTGCTGTACACCTGCATGGTGGGCGGCGCGAAGCGGCCGGACCTGGTGGGGCTGGACGAGCCCGCGCTGGTGGCCCTGGCGCGCGAGGAGCTGAAGGCGCTCGCGGGTGTCACCGCGACGCCGTCGCTCACGCAGGTCTACCGCTGGCCTCGGGGCATCCCCCAGTACACGGTGGGACACCTGGAGCGGATGGCCGCCGTGGACCAGGGGCTTGGCCGCTGGCCCGGGCTCCACCTGGCGGGCAACGCCTACAAGGGCGTGGGGCTCAACGACTGCATCCGCAACGGGCTCCAGCTCGCGGACGCGTTGCTCGCGGCGAGCCCCCGGGGATGACCGTTCGGCCCCGGGGGGCGACCGTCCAGCCCGGGGCCGTCATCGCGAAGCGGGCGCCACGTCAGACTGGGCGTGCATGCTGCCAAGACTCAGGAGCCCGCAATGCTCACCTTGCCCACCCCCCTCCTCGTCTTCGCGGCCATCCTCCTCTTCCCCGTCGTCCTCGTCGGCAGCATCCTCGTCGACGCCTTCGAGTTGGAGGTGGAGGAGCAGCCCGCGCGGTGATGACTCCGAGGGTGTAGGCTCCCTCCGGAGCATGTCGGAGAAGCCAGAAGGGTCCATCGTCCGCGCCACGCTGCGGGCCCTCGCGGAGCCCCGCAGGCTCGTGCCCATCCTCCTGGTGTCCGCGCCCCTGGTCGCCGCGCAGACGCGCTTCAGCCACGAAGCGCTCGCGCCCCACCTGGGCGTGCTGATGTGCCTGCTCTTCGTGGCCGTGGCCCCCGTCTCCTACCGCGTCCTCTTTCCCGGCGGGCTGGACTTGAGCCACGGCGGCGTGCGCGTGTTGATGTACGGCACGGTGGGAAGTGGCGTGGTGCTCACCTCCGGCTTCGTGTTGCCGAAGCTGCTGGGCATGGGGCCCACGTTCCTGACGCAGCCCACCAACCTCATCGTGTGCAACGCGCTGTTCCTCGTGGGCGGCTGGGGCCTGGGGCGGGACATCGGCTTCGAGGAGACGCTGGCGAAGGAGCGCGCCCGCGCGGCCCGCTTCGCGCTGGAAGCGGAGCAGGCGCAGTTGCTCGCGCTGCGCAGCCACCTGGACCCGCACTTCCTCTTCAACACGCTCAACGCCATCGCGGAGTGGTGCCGCGAGGACGGCGCCGTGGCGGAGGCCGCCGTGCTGCGGCTGTCCACCATGCTGCGCTCGGTGCTCGCCGGCGTGCGCAAGGCCACCTGGCCGCTGTCGGAGGAGCTGGCGCTGATGCGCACCCTCTTCGACCTGCACCTGTTGAGAGACCCGGAGCTGTTCCAGCTCGCGTTGGACGTCGCGCCGGGCGCGGAGGACGTGCCCGTGCCACCGCTCGTGCTGCTGCCCCTGGCGGAGAACGCGGTGAAACACGGCCCGGCCGCCGGACACCGGGGCCGGCTGTCGCTGGGCGTGCGCGTGCGCGAGCGTGAAGTCGAGGTCGCGATAGAGAACCCCGGAGCGTCCAAGGGCCCGCGAGAAGGCAGCGCGGGATTGCCCACCGTGGAGCGGCGCCTCGCGCTGGCCTATGGCGACCGGGCGCACCTGGCCCTGAGTAGCGAAGCGGGCCGCACCCGCGTCACCGTCACCCTGCCCCGCTCGGGCCCCTTGCATGGAGTCGTCACGTGAGCCCACCGCTGCGAGTCCTCATCGCCGATGACGAGCTGCTCGCCCGCAAGCGGCTGTCGCGCCTGCTGGGCGCCCTGCCCGACGTGGAGGTGTGCGGCGAGGCCGCGGATGGGGAGGCCGTGCTCGCCGCGGTGCGCGCGGGCGGCGTGGACGTGGTGCTGCTGGACATCCACATGCCCGGCCTCAGTGGCCTGGACGCGCTGGCCCTGCTCCCCGAGGGACGCCCGCGCGTCATCCTCTGCACCGCGCACGCCGAGCACGCCGTGGAGGCCTTCGAGCACGGCGCCGCGGACTACGTGCTCAAGCCCGTGGAGCCCGCGCGACTGCAGAAGGCGCTGGAGCGCACGCGGGCGCGAATCGAGGCCGACGCCCGCCCGCGTGACACCCCGGCTCCGGAGAAGTCCGCGCCCCGAGCGCTGGCGCGGCTGCCCATCCCCACGCGCCAGGGCATCGTCCTGGTGGACCCGGAGACGATTTCCCACGCGTCGCTCGATGACGAGCTGGTGACGGTGTTCACCACGCAGGGCGAGTTCCTCACCGACTTCACCCTCAACGAGCTGGCGGAGAAACTGCCGGAGGAGCTCTTCCATCGCGTCCACCGCAGGGCGCTGCTCAACCTGCGTCACGTCGCGCGACTGGAGCCCCTGGAGACGGGAGGCTACCTGGCGCGAACGGCGCGGGGACACGCGGTGGAGATCAGCCGTCAATCCGCGCGGGAGCTGCGGCGGATGCTGGGATTGCGCCGAGGCGCCGAGGACGAAGGCTGAAGTCCTTCGCGAGGTTTGCCGCGGCGAGAGAGGGCCTCCGTAGCCCCTCGTCTCCGCGCGCGGCCATTCAACCTCGTCGAAGCTCACTGCATGACTCCCACTTCGGAGTCATCCCTGCTCGCGGCGCGCCCAGCTCACGCCGCGTTCCGGACTACTGAACGCTCACTTCGACTTCGACGCTGCCGCCGTTCACCGTGCGCAGGAAGGTGACGGTGCCGCGCTCGGTCCACTTCGGAGAAGTGCCCTTGCCCAGGCTGTACGCGGAGGCGACGCCAAGGCTCTGGTTGAAGCTCATGACGCGAACCTCGCTGTCGCTCGTCTGCGACGTGAAGTAGACGATGATGCGGCGATCATTCGGCGCCCACTGCACGCCGGTGCTGCTCGCGGGCGTGGGGACGAAGGCCGGGTCATTGGTCTGGGTGCAGCCCGCGTTCGTCAGCTGATCCAGGTCCTTCCCATTGGCCTTCACGCTCCAGAACGAGGAGAGCCCCGAGCGCTTCTTCGACTGGAACAGGATGCGCTTGCCATCCGGCGACCACGACGGGTCCTGGTCGTCATGGCCCGACGTCAGCTTGTCGTCCTTGCCGTTCTTCACGTTGTAGACGTGCAGCTCCGTGCGCGTCACCGCATCGCCCGCCTTCCACGAGTCGGGCAGCTTCGCGTAGACCACTTCACGGCCATCCGGAGACACCGACGGTGCGCCGCTGCGCTGGGCGATCATCGTCGGCTTGCCATCCTGCACCGCGTACAGCGACTGGCTGCCAGTCAGGTAGACGATGATGCGGCGGTCGGCGACGAGTCCTTCCACTTCCAGGGCGCCGGACTGCTCCACGACGACAGCGTCCTGCGTGGAAGCGGCTTCCAGGTCCGCGTCTCCGCACGCGGCCAGTGCCAGGGAAGAAGCCATCCACATCACGAGGGTGCCACGACGGGCGAGGCTTCGGACTTCATTCGGATGCATACGGTCCTCTGAGTGAAATTTCCGCTGCTGAGTACGAATAGTGACAAACCAGTCTGACCCGCACTCACAGGTATTTCACGTCAATAGGCGTGAACAATCCACCCAGTCTCAATTGACCCGCTGAGTACCTGACGCGGCCTCTCGCACCGCGTCACCGCGTCACGAACAGCGACGGCACACGCGCTGCGTCGTCACCGAGGACTTCAGAGAGAACCTGGTATGCAGGAGTAGGAAGCGTGGCACCGGCGCGTGCACAGCGGGCGGCCTCGTCCAATGTGCGTGCGGGCGTGGTGCAGTAGGACTCGCGCCAGTGTTCCTGGAGCGTCTGGGCGAAGCGCGCGCTCATCTGTTCCACGCGCGCCTCGAGCCAGGACTCCGGCGAAGTGAAGTTCGCGCGGCGAGGAGACACGTCGCCGGGGCCGAAGGTGACGTCGTGCTCGTACGCGGACTCGGACAGGTGGTCCTGGAGCACCGCCGACATGGGCCCACGCCGGGCATCCAGTACGCCTGAAGACGACAAGGTGAGCTCGTGTTCCACCGACAGACGCAGTGCGTGGAACTCGAAGGTGCGAGCTACATCTCTGTAGCGCGTCACGGCGACGGTGAAGCTGCGGGTGTACGTGTGCACCTTGGTCACCTTGCGCGTCTTCTTCTCGCCGTTCTTGTCCGTGTACTCCTCTTCCACGTCATAGGGCACCTCCACCGTCTCCGTGCGCTCCTCGTGGTCGGTGTAGGGGACCTTCTCGGTATAGGGGGCGGTCAGCTCGACGGAGCGGCTGTCGCGGAGCGTGGTGAAGCGGCCTGCCAGCGACAGCTCGGGATGGTGGCTCGCGGCGGGAGAGAACCAGGGCGAGGACTCGAAGGCGCGCGTGAGGCGGGTGCGCAAAAGCTCCATGCGCGCGGAGTCCAGGCCGCCCACCTGGCCCGTCCATGACGGCGCCGCGGTGAGTTCGGGCGCTGGTGGCGGCTCGGGAGCGAACTCGCGCCAGTGACGGCAGTAGCGCGACACGAGCTCCCGCCAGTGGGGCGCGTCGTCCGAGGGCACGTCGCGCAACCGCTGGCACACCTCCTTGCCGCTCTGGACCACCACGGACTCCATCTCCCGCTGGATGACGACCATCTCCTTGTGTGAGAGCAACGGCCGCTTGCGCACGAGCGTCTCCTCCGCCGTCAGCGCGAGTCCCTGCTTCGCGGGACTGCTGATGGTGAGCCGCAGGTGTTTGTGCGTGCCCTCCATCTCCTCCAGCAGCGAGCTCTCCAGGCCACCGTTGAGCTTGGAGTTCCACTGCGCGCGACGGTCGAGGAAGCGCAGGAGGTCGTCCTCCGCCTTCTCGTCGATGCCCTCCAGGCGATAGCGCCGGGCGTTGCCCAGCAGCTGTCCCAGTGCCTTGCCGCGCAGGCCGTCGCGCTCGGAGACGAGTTCCTTCTCGAAGGGGTTCTTGGTGACGAGTTCGTCGTAGATGGCGGCGGCCTCCACGAACTGGCCGTTGCGCGCCAGCTCATCGGCACGACCGCGCAGGGTGGCACAGGCACTACCGAGAACGACGAGCAGCAACAGCGGCGGAAGGAGTCTGAACATGAGCGCGGAGGCAGGGGTGCTCGGCCGCTGACGCGGCGGGCAGCCGGATATTCAACCCGAGCCGGGCCTGCTCGCAATGCACAACCCGCCGAACGACGGCCCGGCGGGTCTCACGCCCTGTGCGCTGGAGATGAGGTGAGTGGAGCTTCCGCGGGCGTCAGCCGCTTCGGGCCTCACGCGCCGGGCGCTGGAGGCGAGGACACGAAGGGTGTGGCACCGAAGGGCGTCAGCCGCTTCGGGCCTCACGCGCCGGGCGCTGGAGACGAGGACACGAGGGGTGTGGAACTCTCGCAAGGCGTTAGCCGCTTCGGGCCTCACGCCCCATGCACTGGAGACGAGGGGAGTGGAGCGCCGCCGGGCGTCAGCCGCTTCGGGCCTCACGCCCTATGCACTGGAGACAAGGGGAGTAGAGCGCCGCCGGGCGTCAGCCGCTTCGAGCCTCACGCGCGCCGCCACGCGGGACTCCAGGCAGGTGGAAGCCCCGCTCGAACGCCCTCACCCCACGGGCCATTCGTGTACGGGGCGCCCCGAGGCGGCGTGCTCCAGGTAGCGCTCCAGCATCGCCGCCAGGGCATCCTGTCTCGGCATCTGCGCCTCCAGGTGGGTCAGCATCTGTCGCTGCCAGCGCGCGCCCGTGCGCCGCAGGTCCACGCGATGAGAGATGATGTCGAGCATCCGGTTCGCCTCGTCGACCTCCACGCCCGCCGACAAGAGCCCCCGTCGGGCCACCGGGATGAGCTGGCGCAGCAAGTCCACCACGGGCACGACGCGCGGGCTCGGCGCGGACTCGCCCGGCCACAACAGCTCCGCGTCCAGCCCCCGCCGCGACGCACGCATGAAGTTCCCCGCGGCATGCGCGAAGGGCAGCGCCGGCAGGAGCGCATCCATTCGCTCGGCCAACCCGAGCGTCAACCCCAGCAGGAAGGCGCCATTCGCCACCATGTCCACGACCGTCGGGCCCGCGGGCAACGCGCGCAGCTCGATGCGCAGGTGGCCCTCGTCCTTCGGGTCATAGACCGCGCGATTCCAGGTCCACACGGTGCCCTGGTGCAGCCGCAGCTCCTCCAGGCCGGGCACGCCCCCCGCCGCCACGCGCTCCAGCGGAGACTCGTGCCCCACGACCGGCAACAGCGGCGCATGCAACGCCACGGCCTCGGCGAACAACTCGTACGCGCCCTCGCGAGCCCACCCGTGTCCGAATGTCACGCGCGCGTGGGGTTGGAAGCCGCCCTCTCCCGGCTCGCCCCGGTCATCCACCGCCTGACGGAACAGCGCCACCCGCGTCTCGTCCCAGAGCTTGCGCCCCAGGAACAGCGGCGAGTTTCCGGAGACGGCCAGCGCCGGCGCGGTGGCCAGCTGCGCGGCGTTGTACAGGCGCGCGAAGTCCTTCGGCGTCACGCGCAGGTGGAACTGGAGCGACGTATTCGCTCCCTCCAGCGTCACGTCGTCCCACGCGAGCTTCAGCGCCTCCTCTTCACCGGTGATGGCCACCTGGAAGGGCGCCGCGCGCCGCTGACGGATGGCCGCGTTGAGCGCGTGGTAGCGCGGCTGGGCGGTCAACGCGTTGGGGCCCAGGTCCGCCTCGCGCAGCGTGGGGAGGATGCCAATGGCCGCCACCCGCGCCCCCTGCGTCGCCGCCGCGCGTCGCACCTCGGCGAGCGAGTCCTCGAACTCCGCCTCCAGCGCGGTGAAGGGCCTGCCCGCCAGCGGACCGGGGCGCAGGTTCACCTCCAGGTTGAAGCGGTCCATCTCCAGCGTCACGCGCGGGTCCACCGTCTGCGCGAGCACCTGCCGGTTCACCGGCAACGGAAAGCCCCGGGCGTCCACGAGGAACAGCTCCAGCTCCGCGCCAATCGTCGTCGGCCCCTCACCGAAGCCCGGCCGCGCCAGGAGCACACGCAGCGCCTCCAGGTTCTCGTCGAGCCGCCGCGAGAACCGCGCGTAGTCTCCTGGAAGGAATTCCTCCTGCTCAATCGCGAGCCCCATGGCCGGACAGGATGTGCACGGTCGCCCGCACCGGCAGCACGCGCCGGGGGCTCGCCGGGTCGCCCGCCAGGCATGCCGGGTGGGAGTCTTCGCGCGCCCCGTGCCCAGCGGCCCGCGCGGCCCCGGGTGACGCCGGCCCGGGTGTGTTATCTGGGGCCCTGGCCATGCCGTCCGACACGCCCACCAACCTCTACGATTTGACGCGGCCCGCGCTGGGCGCGCTGCTGTCCGACTGGGGCTTCCGGCCCCACCACCGCGACGTGCTGTGGTCCGGGCTGTACCGTCAGCAGGCTCAAGCGCTCGACGAAGTGGAGGGCCTGCGCTCCGACTTGCGCGACACACTGCGTGAGCGCACCCGATTGAGCCACCTGGCCACGCACCACGAGGCCTTCAGCTCCGACGGCTTCACCCACAAGCTCCTGCTGCGCCTGGAAGACGGCCAGACGATTGAAACCGTCCTCATGCGTTTCAAGGGACGTGCGACGGTGTGCATCAGCACCCAGGCCGGGTGCGCCATGGGCTGTGTCTTCTGTGCCACGGGACAGATGGGTCTTTCGCGCCACCTCACCCCCGGCGAAATCGTGGGGCAGATCCTCCACGTGCAGCGCATCCTCCGCGCGTCCGGCGAGTCGCTGCGCAACGTCGTCCTCATGGGCATGGGCGAGCCGCTGCACAACTACGACAACACCCTGGCCGCGGTGGATGTCCTGGTGGACCCGTTGGGCCTGGCGCTGGCGCCGCGCTTCATCACGCTGAGCACCGTGGGCGTAGTGCCCGGCATCCGCCGGCTCGCGGACGAGGACCGTCCGGTGCAGCTGGCCGTCAGCCTCCACGGCGCCACCGACGCGGAGCGCGCCGCGCTGGTGCCCGCGGGACGTCGCTGGCCGCTGGCCGAGCTGATGGACGCGTGCCGCTACTACATCGCCCGACGCAAGCGCCGCATCTTCTTCGAGTGGACGCTCATCGCGGGCCGCAACGACACGTCGGAGCACGCGCACACGCTGGGCGCGCTGCTGGGCGGCATGGACGCGCACGTCAACGTCATCCCCCTCAATCCCACCGTGGGCTACGACGGTGACCCGAGTCAGCCCGCATCGGTGCGCGCCTTCCAGGACGTGCTGATGTCGCACGGTGTCCCCAGCACCGTGCGTCAACGCCGGGGCATCGACATCGACGCGGGTTGTGGTCAGCTCAAGTCCGCCGTGGAGCGACGCTCCCGCCGTTCACTTCCCACCAGCCCGTGAGCAGGTGGCGGGTTGGGCGCGCGCATGTCAGGCGCCCCCGTTAACGTGCGCCGCCGGCGAATGCGGTCCCGGTCCCACACCAGATTTCGCAAGCTTGTGTCGTTGGCGGACACCCGCGAGGTTTCCGTGGGGGGCCTCTTGCACGCTCCATGGCCGTGGGCACATTCTTTCCATCGGCTTCCCAGGGGAGGTGGGCGATGCTTTCCATCCAGGAGCACGCAACGACGGAAGAAGCGAGCAGCGACCTGCTCGACTTCATCCTCCAGCCGTCCAACTGGCTCGCGGTCATTCGTCGGGAGACAGACCCCGCCGCGTGGCCCGGGCAGAACACGCTCTATCAACGACGCGTGGGTGCGCTGCGCATCTGCGCTTCCGTCGACGTCTCCGACGGACTCGAAGTCTCGCTCCACATCGCGTTCCGCGCGCCGGGCCTCACGCCGGTGAAGGCCGCGGACCATCTGGAGAGCTTCCTCAAGCAGCGGCTGCCGCTGACACCCAACTCCGAGTGGCAGGTGGAAGTGGACGAGCGCCGGTGGATTCACTTCTCCCGGCGCTACGCGGCCTCGCACCTCACGGCGTGAGCGGCTCCAGGCGGTAGTGGCGCAGGGGCTGCGCCACGTTCTTCACCGGTGTCTCCGCGAGCGCGCCGAAGCGCAGTCGCTGGACGAACGGCTCCCGCGAGCCCACCAGTGCCTCCCGCGCGCTCGCCATCACCAGCGTCTCCCGGAAGCCCGCGAGCGACTGGAGTCGCGCCGCCTGGTTCATCCCACTGGAGAACGCCGTGTACTGCCGGTTGGGGCCGAAGAGGCCGCAGTTGGCGTTCGCCAGGTTGACGCCCACGGCGACGCCCAGGCCCGGCAGCTTCACGCGTTCGCACAGCGCCATCACTTCCTCGCGAGCGCCCAGCGCGGCGGTGAGCGCCTGGATGTCACACGCTGCGCGCACCGCTGCCTGCGAGCGCTCCACGCGGCTGGACTTGAAGAAGGGCGGGCCGAAGAGGCCGATGACGCAGTCGCCCACCATCTTGTCGAACACGCCGCCGTGCTCCCAGATGCAGTCCACGGCGCGCGCGCTCCACTCGTCCACGAAGCGGGCGATGCTGCGCGGACTGTCGAAGCCGTGCTCGCAGATGCGGGTGAAGCCGTTGATGTCCGCGAAGAGGATGCCCACTTCCTGGTCCTGCGCGCGCAGGTGCTGGGCGTAGTTGGGGTCCTGCAACAGCGCGTCGATGATGGCGTTGGGGAAGAACTGCGACAGGTGGATGCGCTCGCGGTTGTAGTCGAGCAGGCGCTGGCTGAGCGTGGAGGCCAGGACGCGGATGAGGTCCATGGCGTAGGCGGAGAAGCCCTCGTCGCAGGAGACCGCGATCTTCCCCAATGGCTCGCTGGTGGCGGCGCCGGAGATGAGCACCGCCTCGGTGGTGCGGCCGGGGAGCAGCTGGCGCAGCGCGGAGACCTCGGCGGCCAGGAGCCGGTGGCCGTGCTGGCGCAGGGCCTTCTCCAGGTCCGGACTGGGCTGCTCGCCGCTTTCGAACTCCAGGTGGCCGTGGCGGTACATGCGGTAGTGCAGCACCTGCGCCCGCACCGCGTCGCGGTAGAGCAACAGGAAGGTCGGCAGGCGCACGCGCTGGGCCAGCGTCAGCACCGCCTGGTCCATGCCCACCTCGAACACGGGGTTGGCCAGGTGCGCGTTGCACTGGATGATGAGCTGGTGCTTCTCCGACGCGGTGTGGACCATGCACAGCACCGTGTCGAGCTGCTCGGCGATGGTGTCCAGCACGCGCAGGACCCGCGCCGAGGCCTCCGGTGACGCGTGGTCCCCGGTGAAGAGCAGGCCGAAGGAGCCCACGCGCTCTCCGGCGACGTCGAGCGGCTGGGTGACGAGCGTCGCTTCTCCCAGGCGTCGGACGCCGGAGGCACCTTCCAGCAGGGGCCCGGGGAAGTCCTCGCCCCAGTCGCCCTCGCACCAGGTCTGCACTCGCAGGTCCTCGTCACGCGTCGTCAGCGCCACGGCGCGGGCGCCGGTGAGGGCGAGGATGGGCGGGAAGCAGCGGCGGAAGGACTGGGTGAGGTTCTCTCGTTCCCGGAGGCTCTCTTCCAGCAGGTCATCCACGGCGCGCTGAAGGGCGCGCAGCGCCTTGTACTCTTCCAGACTCAAATCCGTGGACGGCGGTGCGTGCGGCGGATGCGTCATGAGCGCGTTCTACCGCCATGGACGCTGGCTGTCACAGGGCCGGCGTCTGGGGCTGCCCGCCCAGCACCTGTCCCCCAGCCACCTCGATGAGCCAGTAGCCCTCGTGGCCGGCCTCGGTGGAGGAGCCCGCGCCGAAGATGTGGGGGCGCTCGGCGGTGGCGGGGTGGTGGTAGCGCTGGTGGATGTGGCCGTGGAGCACCGCGTAACGCGGGCCAGGGAGCAGGCGCAGCAGGGCCTGGGCGTCTCGCAGGCCGTGGTGCCAGTGGTCCGCCTGCCCCTTGCGCGTGAGGGGCGCGTGGTGGACGACGACGAACACAGCGCGCCCGTCCAGCCGAGGGTCCTTCAGCAGGGCCGCCAGCCCCTCGAGTTGAGCGTCGCCGATGACGCCGTAGGACAGGCCCGGGGTCAGCGGGACGCGAGCGGACAGCAGGCCCACCACGGCGGCCTCGGTGCCCACGAGGCGTACGAAGGGGAAGGCACCTTCGCGGCGGTACTCTGGAAGGTCGCTCTCCAGCAGGTGACCGAAGTGGCTCGCGAAGCGGCCCTTCTGGTGACTGCCCGGCGTGTAGACGTCGTGGTTGCCGGGGATGATGGTGCAGCGGCGCGGGTCGTCCGCCAGGGAGCCCAGCGCTTCGCGCGCGCCACGGAACTCGCTGTCGAGCGCGTAGGCGGTGAGGTCACCGGAGAGGATGAAGTGGTCGGCCGTGTGGCGTTGCACCTCGCGGGCGATGGCGGAGAGGGCGTGGGGGGCGCGGGCGTAGCGCTTCGCGCGGCCACCCACGGTGAGCTCGGCCAGGGCGACCCAGCGACGCCAGCCGAGCCGGCGCAGGGGCAGCGCGAAGTAGTCGTCGGTGATGTGGACGTCGGAGCAGTGGATGAAGCGCATCGAATCTCCCGCCCGGGCAACGGCCGGCCGGGTGCCGGCATTCTCCCTGGATGCGGATGGAGGGGAAGAGACATCTCTGTGCGAGCAGGCGGCCCCGGGCGGGCTTGTGACGGAACCATGATGGAGACATGGACCCCAGTCGGCCTCCGGGTCGATGAGGGTTGGGATGCTTCTCCTCCTCAGGAGGAACGTCCATGTGTGAGCAGCCCCCCGCCCCGGTTCTCGATGGCACTCCCACGCGCGACGCCTGGTGGCCCGGCTCCGAGGCAACACGCGGACTGCTGGCACTGACCCTGGTCGGACTGCTCATCCACGTCCCGCGCGCCGAGGCCTATCCCATCCCACCCGTGACGCTGTGGCCTTTGACGCAAGAGGCGGAGCTCATCGTCTGGGCGGACGTCGAGCGAGTGCGCATCGCACCAAGAGAACGCGATGAACAAGGGATGCCATGGGACGACGACGAAATCGCGACGCTGAAGATCCGGGAGACGTGGAAGGGTTCGGTGCGTCCCGGGGAGCGCGTCGAGGTGCTGTTCTCATCGGACATCATGTGCCCGGCGCCACCTCGCTACGAACCCGGGCGCTCGGTCATCGCGTTCCTGTCCAACGGGAACGGTCGATGGTGGACCGTGGGCATGTCCTACGGAACGCGCCATCCGACGAACCCCGCCGATGTCGATGCGTATCGGCGGGGGGTGACGGCCGCCCGGGGTGCGCAGGCCCGCTCGGCACCGCCCCAGCGCAAGGAGACTGCCAACAGCGAGCAGGAACACCTGGACTGGCAGGTACGCGCCGCGCTTCATCCGGCGACGCGCTGGGATGGACTCTACGAACTGTCACAGGGAGCCGCCGCGCTGACGCGAGCCCAGCGGCAGCAACTGGCGCACGGCTTCACGACACAGCCGTCGTTTGACCATACGGTGGCGCAGATGCTCACCACCCTGCGTGGCTTCCCCCACAAGGATTTCGACCGGGCCACCGCGAATGTCCTCGAGACAGTCTTCGTGGAGCAGGGGGCGCCCCCCTGGATATCCAAGGCCTTCGACCTGCTGCGCGAGCGTCACGGCGAGAAGCCCGAACCACGGACCCCTTGGTACAAGAGGGTGCCTTCGAAAAGCCCCATTGAAGCCAAGGCGGAACAAGCCAGGGCTCTCGCTCGGGACTGGCTGAGCTTCAAGAAGCGTCATGGACTGAAGCCCCGACGGCTCGTGTTTCTCGCCGCGCCCCTCGTCGACGAAACAGGGGGTACCATCCCCTTCTAGTGGCGGACGGTACCCTCCGTGCGCGACTCGCGCCCATGCCCCGACCCTCATTCTTGCCGCGTTGGTGGAGGCCGTCGCGCGTGCGCGGAGGCTGCGACCTGGGCAGCCTCGTGATGAAAGCATGATGCAGAGATGGAGTCCGCGTGAGCGACCTCCATGCATGGAACGGGATGCTCCTGCTCCACAGGAGATGCCCTCATGCGTGAACAATCGCCCCTCGCACTTCGAACCGCGCCATCCACACTCGCTGCTTCTCGGTGGACCGCCGCCAGAGCGACACATCAACTTCTCGCCCTGACACTCGTCACGCTGCTCAGCCATGCGCCCCAAGCCAGGGCCTCATTTCCCGCTCCGCCGCATACGCTTTGGGAGCTGGCGCACGAAGCCCAGCTCATCGTCTGGGCAGAAGTCGAGAGCGTGCGCGAGCGGCCAAATGATCCGGAGGACTACGTGGGGTTGGGATACGTCACCAGCGTGACCCTGGAGGTTCGTGAGACCTGGAAAGGCTCGGTACGCACCGGAGAGCGCGTCGAGACATTCATCCTGTCCGCGAGCCCATGCGACACGAATGTCCAGGTAGGGCTTACGGTCGTCGCGTTCCTCAACAAGGAGGATGGCCAATGGGTGCCCGTGTGGCCGTTCTGTGGGACGCGCTTCGCAGCCAGCGACTCGGATGTGGCAGCCTACCGACGGGTGATCACAGCGGCCCGGCAGGCACTGGACCGATGGATTCAGGCACGACTCGCTGGGGAGACACCCGACTTCGAGGAGGCGCACTCGGACTGGAGGGTGCTCGCCGCCATCCATCCCGTGACACGCTGGGATGGCGTGTCCGACCTGGGGTCCGAAGAGTTCGATGCGGTCCATTCATTCTACGACCCACGAGCGCCTCCGGACAGGTCGCGGGTCCAAGGCTATCGCGAGGAACTGGCTCGCGACGTCGTCGCCTATCCCTCCTTCGACAACACCTTCGCGCTGTTGCTCAAGCTCCTTCGCGGCTTTCCCAGCAAGGACGTAGACGGAGTGGTCGCGAATGTCCTTGAGACTGTCGTCACCGAGGACCCTCCACCCCACTGGGCCATCTTCGCCTTCGACCTGCTGCGCGAACGAATGGGTGAGCACCCCTCGCCACGTCCCCGTTGGAGCTACTCGTCGGAAAAGAGCTTCTCCGAAATCGAAGCCGGGAACACCAGGTCGTTCGTGCGCGAGTGGCCGGACTTCAAGCAACGTCACGGCTTGAAGCCCCAGCCCATCCAACCTCCCGCGAAGTAACCCGTCCCCTACTTCTTGCCGGGTCGCTTCAGGAGGTCACCCAGGCTCTTGCGCGCCTGATTCACCGGGTCCTGGATGCTCTTGGGCACGGGCAGTGCCGGCAACAATCCCTTCGCGATATCCGTCGGGCTCCCCGCGTTCACCTTGGGCGACTTCAACGTTCCATTGATGGTGAGCGGAATGGACACCGGCTCTTTCACTGGAACAGCCCCACCGGTGAGTCCCGAGACGAAATCCTTGGACGCCTCAATCGTGCCCTTGAGCGCCAGCCGTTGATCCAACCCCACCCTGCCATCCAGCGTTCCGTTTCCCAGGTCGGTCTGGAACGCCATGGGCTTTGTGAAAGAAACCCAGCCGTTCCTGACGCTGAACCGTGCGTTCAAGTCCTTCAACTGCGTACCCTTCCCCGCCTTCTCCACGGTCCCCGCCG
>NZ_JABUMQ010000089.1:0-33514 GCF_013336645.1 Myxococcus sp. CA039A
GGCGTGGGGTCGGGTGATTCCGAGCACGCACCGAGGACGAGGACGACAGGGCAGAGCAGGGCTCTCCAATGCATGGCGTGGCTTCCTTTGGGCGCTGTGAGGGAGAGATCAGAGCGCGACTTCCACACCAAGGCCAGGGGCTATCGACCAGAGCGTCTTCCGGTTCGTGGACCCCGGGTACCACTCACCGACGAGCTGGACGCGGAACCGCTCCAGGAAGGCCATACCCGCCAGGGCCTGGACGACGGGGCGCGAGCAGGCCGTCACCCGGCTGGCACCGCGGTCCTCGCAGTCGGTGGTCCCATAGTTGTCATTGGCGCTGAACATCCACCCGCCACGCAGTCCGAAGCGGCTCTGCGCGAGGAAGGACTGGTCCGTGCGGGGCCGGTACTCGAGTCCTCCCACGAGGGCCACCGAGAAGGACTCGCCTCCTCCCGACGAGAAGACGTCCTCGAGGCCCCGGAAGCCGACGGCGCTCGCGAACCGGAGGCCCGTGGGGAGCCTCGACGCGAAGGCCCCCAGGCTCAGGCCGACCTCGCTCTGCGTGGGGCCCATGGTGAAATGCAGCACGGTGTCCGGCGGGGCGAAGGCCACGCTGTCCGCGGCGAGCTTGCCCGCGAAGCCGACCACCTGCTTGTCGGCGCCTGGCTGCGCGGACGTGAGCCGGTGGAGGGCCCGCCCGATGGACTCCCGGATGCGCACGATGGCGAGGTCTCCACGCCCCGGCTCCACGCCGAGGTCGCGAAACTGGAACCCATAGGCACCCAGCAGCCGCATCGAGTAGTCCAGCTCCGGCTCCGTGGCGCCCTTCTTCCAGTCCGGCCAGCGGCTCGGCGCGATGCCGGGGACGTGGGGCGGAGGCTGCCCCGCCATGGCGCGGTCGCAGTGCGGGTTGCGCCAGGGGGTGCCCTCGGCTTGCTTCCGGGCGGTGCTGCACGCGAAGTAGAGCTGGTCCAGGGACACCTGCAAAAGCGCGCGGAAGTCCGCCATGGCGTCACCCTGGCAGGCCCGCGTGGCGTCCGAGGCTCCGTCATAGACGGCGCGCATGCAGGTGAACGGCGCCCACCCGCCGGGCTCCTCCGTCGGTTCGCCAAGAGGGTCCGCGAAGCGCGCCGTGCCGGCGCTCACGTCCTCCAGCATCCTGCGGGCGTCGTACATGCCCAGGTAGAAGTCGAACGTGCGGAACTCGGTCTCGAAGAAGCCGAGGAAGGCGAAGAGGGGCGCGCTCGCGGCGGGGAAGTGCCGACGTGGCACGACGAGGTGCCTGGCGATTTCGGGCTCCTCTTCGAGCAGCATGGAGAGTTCTTTCGAGCGCGCCGTGTCCACGAGGGCGGCGACGAGCCCGGCCACCTCGGCCGGCAGGGACTCCGCCTCGGCCTGGGCCTCGGTGGGAAGCTGGACGGGGTACTCGGTGGCATCGGGGTCGACGAACGCGAAGGCGATGCCCTTCGGGGTGTCGCGCACCCCCGGCGTGGGGACGTCGCGCCACTTCAGCTTGCCGTCGACAGGCCGCAGCCCGTCGCGCGCGAGCCCCACGGCCAGCCGCAGCGGCGCATTGTCGAAGATGCCTCCGTCGATGAACCGGGCGGTCTTCGCCTCCGACAGCGGGCAGACCGCGGGCGTGGTGGTGGACGAGCTCGACTCGCAGGTGGGCAGTGAGTGCGGAGGGAAGGCCACCGGGAACGACATGGAGGCGAGGATGAGGTTTCGCAGGTGCTCGAAGGGGATTTCGCCCTGGGCATCGGTGACGAGCAGCGGCTCCAGGCGACGACTGCCGGGCGTCGTGTAGTTGGTGGCGCGGGGGGCCTTTCCGGGGCCTCGGCCCTGGATGCGGATGGCGAACTTCTCCTCGATGCGTGGCAGCGACAGGCGCCCATTCGCGGCCCAGAGGACCCGAGGCTCCGCGCGCGTGGTGGACACGCCGAGCACCACGTCGCACGAGGGACTCACTCCCTGGTTCCAGGCCTCTTCGATTCCGGCCGCTCCGCGCTCCAGCCACTCCCGCGAGAACATCCCGAGCGGCGTCGTCGAGGACGGGAGGAAGAGGCGGTCGAACCCGATGGGAATCCAGGTGCGCCAGAACAGCGACTTCTCGGGGGAGGGCGCCTCGACGCCACAGGCGGCCAGCACCGCCAGCAGCGAGTTCAGGCTGCCAGCGGACGCGCCCGTGAGCAGCCGGAGGTCCACGCGCTGACTGCCCCGGGACGAGGCGAGCGCGTAGTACAGGAAGCCCGCTTCATACACACCCAGGGACACCCCGCCGCTCACGGTGAGGGAGACGGCCGAAGGGGGCGCGGCCTCCGGGTCCATCGGCTGGGACTTCGCCGGCGCGGTGGCGAGGAACAGCGCGCACGCGAGGGCGAGCGGAGACAAAGAGAGCGGGAAGCGCATGGAAGGGCGGATGGGCGGGGAGGGCCTGGCGACGGCTGGTGCGGCGCGTGCCTCGCTGGCTGCGACGGAACCCATGGCCCGGCAACGTAGACCCGCCCTGTCCCGGGCGCATCTGGCTTCCTGACGGGGTGCCACATCGTCGACTCCACTGGCGCGAAGGGATGTTGCGCCAGCGGAGGTCGTTCCATCAGCGGCGGCTCATGACCGCTCACGTGTTCGACGGGACACCGGCCTGCCGGAGCTCAAACCCGGACGGGTTCGCGCTCCAGCAGGAGTCCTCCGGTCGGAGGATTAGTAGCGGTAGGTGTCCTGCTTGTACGGACCGCTCTTCTCCACGCCGATGTACGAGGCCTGCTCCGGGGTCAGCTCGGTGAGCTGCGCGTTGAGCTTCTTCAGCTGCAGCCGGGCGACCTTCTCATCCAGGTGCTTGGGCAGCACGTAGACCTTGCCCACCTGGTACTTGTCGCTGTGCGAGTACAGCTCGATCTGCGCGATGGTCTGGTTCGCGAACGAGCTGGACATCACGTAGCTGGGGTGGCCGGTGCCGCAGCCCAGGTTCACCAACCGGCCCTTGGCGAGCAGGATGATGCGCTTGTTGTCCGGGAAGATGACGTGGTCGACCTGCGGCTTGATCTCCTCCCACTGATACTTCTCCAGGGAGGCGACCTCGATTTCATTGTCGAAGTGGCCGATGTTGCAGACGATGGCCTGGTCCTTCATCTTCGCCATGTGGTCGTGGGTGATGACGCTCTTGTTGCCCGTCGCGGTGACGAAGATGTCCGCCTTGTCCGCGGCGTAGTCCATGGTGACGACGCGGTAGCCTTCCATGGCGGCCTGGAGCGCGCAGATGGGGTCGATTTCGGTGACCCACACCTGGGCGGACAGCGCGCGCAGCGCCTGCGCGGAGCCCTTGCCCACGTCTCCGTAGCCGGCGACGACGGCGATCTTCCCGGCGACCATCACGTCCGTGGCGCGCTTGATGCCGTCCACCAGCGACTCGCGGCAGCCGTACAGGTTGTCGAACTTGCTCTTCGTCACGCTGTCGTTGACGTTGATGGCGCGGAACAGGAGGGTGCCCTTCACGGACATCTCCTGGAGGCGGTGCACGCCCGTCGTCGTCTCCTCGGTGACGCCGAGGATCTTCGCCGCCTTGCGCGAGTACCAGGTCGAGTCCTGGGCCAGCTTCGCCTTGATGGAGGCGTACAGCTCGCGCTCCTCCTCGCTCTGGGGCGAGGCGAGGACGCTCGCGTCCTTCTCCGCGCGCTTGCCCAGGTGCATCAGCAGCGTCGCGTCACCACCGTCGTCCAGAATCATGTTCGGACCCTCGTGGTCGCTGCCCGCGGGCCCGAACTCGAAGATGCGGTGGGTGAAGTCCCAGTACTCCTTCAGCGTCTCGCCCTTGTGGGCGAACACGGGCGTGCCCGCGGCGACGAGCGCGGCGGCGGCGTGGTCCTGCGTGGAGAAGATGTTGCACGACGCCCAGCGCACCTCGGCGCCCAGCGCCTGCAGCGTCTCCACCAGCACCGCCGTCTGGATGGTCATGTGCAACGAGCCCGTGACGCGAGCGCCCTTGAGCGGCTGCTGCCTGGCGTACTCCTCGCGGATGGCCATGAGGGCGGGCATCTCGCTCTCGGCGATCCGGATTTCCTTGCGGCCCCACGCGGCGAGCGACAGGTCGGCGACGGCGTGGTCCTGCTTCTGGGTCTGGGGAATGGCGGTCATGAGAATGGCTCCTGCTGATGGTTGCGAATCGTGCTGGCGAGGACCTGCCGAGCCGCTGAAAGCGGACCCACCCTCGCAAGCAACGCGTCCAGGTGAGTGCCGTTGGGTATTCCGCTTCGAGCCTGGGGCCAGAGGCCTCGCAACACTCCTCGAAGTCGCGGGGAAACTACGAGAAGCCGCCGCGAATTTCAAAGGGAGATTGCCGCCCCGGTGGGCAGGCCGGCGACCTCCTCGCGGCCGCCTTCACTGGAGGGCTCCAGGGGGCTTGAAGGGGTGGACCCCGCTTCCATGTGGGTGCGTGGACCTCCTGGAATCGTGAGATTCTGGACAGGGCCGCCAGCAGGGAGGCACCATCGCCGCCTCCCAACAACCCCGAGGGGCCGCAATGCCGTCGAAAAGCGCTGGAACATCTCTGAAGGCCATCAACGAGAACATCCGGGCCGCCTATGCCCGACGCGACCGCTGGGCGGCCCTCGCTCCGGAGGTCTTCGAGGCCCTGAAGGGGCAGATCCAGAAGGCGAACCAGGATGCCGGCCCCAAGTCCGAGGGCACCCTGACGCTCGTCATCGAGCAGGTCCCCCACTGGGATGACTCGCGGGCGTACGAGGTCCGGTTCCTGGGGCACGACATCGGCCTCGTCAAGGGCAACGGCGTTCCCGCCGGGCCGGTGCATGCCCACGGCGCGTCGCTGAAGATCGCCCCGCTGGTGAGCGGCCTGATTGGCGCGAGCTACACCCCGAGCTTCCTCACCGTGGGCGAGGAGCACTACGGCGACGCCAAGCCGGAGCTGGCGCTGCTGGGCGTCTTCGAGCCGGACGAAATCGCGCGCCCCAAGCTGCTCGAGGAGCTGCTCGACAAGACCGCCGCGCGCGCCGCCGTGGACCACTGGGCGAGCGGTGGCACGGTGCGGGCGACGGGGGACTGACCCTCGTCAGCCGTCCTCACGGGCTCCAGGACCGACACGAGGTCCTGGGCGCCCGCGGGGCTTCAGGGCGAGACGACGGGGTAGTGCTTCACCAGGTCCTTCCAGGCGGGCTCGGAGAGCCCCCAGGGACCGCAGATCAGCTGCGTCAGGTGCGGGAAATGGGCCCGGTTGCGCGTGAGCGCTTCGGCGCCCCCGTCGGTCAGGATGGCTCCCGTCAGGTCGAGCACCTTGAGCGACTGGACGTGCTTCATGCGGACCAGCTCGCGGCACAACACATCGCCGAAGTGGCAGTTGTGCAGCTCGAGCCGACGGAGGGCGGCAAGCCCCTTCGCCTCGAAGAGGGGCGCCAGGTCCTCGGGGGTCCACGCGATGTACCACTCGTACTGGAAATCGATGTGCAGTCGCTCGAGCTTCGGGAGTCGTGCCTCCCGCAGGAACTGGAGCCCGGTGCCCTTGGGAACGGGCGCGTGCTTCCACTGCGACAGGTCCGAGGGGCCACAGGGTGTGTGCCCCAGCCAGTGAAGTGAGAGCTCACGCAGCTCGGGATGCTCGACGTGCTCGGCGTGAAGCTCCGTCATGGGCAGCACGAGGGTCTGGAGCCTCGGGTACAGGGCCAGCAGGCGCGCGAGCGAGTGCAGCTGGACCCAGCGAATGCGCTCCTTCCCGTTGGGACTGGAGAACTCCAGGGACCACTCACGCAGCGACGGTCGAGGGCCCGCGCGCTCCAAGGCATCGAGGAGCTCTTCCAGCGGATTCGCCCCGAGGCCCGTGAGCTTGATGCCGAGTGACTCGAGCGACGATGTGTCAGGGGAGGTGAGGGCGATGCTCAGCAGCGCGAGCCCCGCGTCGGGGCGGGTGAAGTCGTGAAGGTCCAACGAGAGCCCGAGCGTCCGCGTGTCCTGGCGTCGACGCTCGAGCGCATCGTCATGGATGTCCTCCCAGGAGTTCTTCCGGTCGATGGTGAGCTGCTCCAGCGACGGAGGGAGGCCGGCTCGACGGATTTCCTCGAGGACGAGGGAGAGTTCTGCTTCAGAGCCTCCAAGGTCCACGCGCAGACTCAAGGCTCGAACGGGCTCCATCCGGATGAGCCGTGCGTAGACGCCACGGGCGCGGCTTGCGTCCACGGTGACGCGGTCCACGAACCCGCGCACGAACACGGCGTCCCCCGGCAGGAGTCCGAGCTCCGCGAGCCACGTCGCCTCATGTGCCGCGAGCAACGAGGCCTCGCGCTCCCGAAGCGTCGGCGCGGCGGCCTTCGTCCCGGCCTTGGCGAGCGCGCACTGCACCTGGATGAACTCGCCCCGTGGGTCGCCCTGGTGTCGTAGCGCCTCGGCGAGTCGCAGGCGAAAGGTGTCCGTCGCATCGGCTGCGAGCGCCGCCAGGTCGTTCGGTGAATGCGTCACGCGCCGGACTGTACGGTGCGGCGAGGTTCTCGCCCACCGTCCGGCCTGGCGCCGCGCCCCCACGGCGCGCTTCCTCGTGGTGCGTGATTGGGGCTTCTGGAGGGGCAGGGGACGGCAAGCCAGGGGCCTGCTGTCCCCAGACCGAGGTCCGGCTCAGGTGCTCATCGGTGAACTACCCGCAGGCGTCACTGCACTGGGTGAGCTGACAGCCATAGCTCGCCGCCTTCGCATCGGCGTCCTGTCGCGCGAACCGACACGCCTTCTTGCAACCGCCGAGGAAGGTGGTGGAGCCAAAGCCAACGACACCACAGGTGCCACCGCTGGCGGTGATGCCCGAGCAGGTCGTCTTGCAGTTGCGCGCGAACTGCTCGACGTTGTTCCCCTCGGACGAGGTCTCTTCCCCAGGCAGTTGCTCGGTCGTCTCCTCCGAGGGGGATTCCTGCTGCTCCTCCCCAGGCCCGCAGCCCGCGCCACCGAAACCCAGGATGCCGAGGATGGCCAGCAACATCACATGTCTCTTCATGACAACTCCTTCGCGCCTGTCTGGTGAAAGTGAAGTCCCAGGAGGCGGTGAGTTGTCTAGGTTTCTGCGAATGTTCTGTCAATGTGACGGTTTTGGATGTGTTTGTTGTTGATGCGCGTTTGTGAGAGGGCGAGAGGAAGGGTGCTCAGCCGAGGCGCTGTTCGGGGTGCAGGCACGCCGCCAGTCGGCCCCGTTGCAGTTTGCCATTCGACGTCCGGGGGAGCTCTTCCACCCGGTAGAACTCGGTGGGGACCTTGTGCGGGGACAGGCGCTCACGCAGGGCCTGCCGCAGCTCGCGCTTGAGAGGGTTGGGCGCGCCGGGTTCGAATTGCAGGAAGGCCGTCAGTGTCATTCCATACAAGGCATCGTCGCGGCCCGACACGGCGGCGTCCGTCACCCCTGGCAGGGCACGCAGGGCCGCCTCGATTTCGAGCGGGCTCAGTCGTTCCCCGCCGACCTTGAGCAGGTCATCGTTGCGCCCCAGGAGCGTCACCAGCCCCTCGGGACTCCGTTCCGCCACGTCGCCGGTGTGCAGCCAGCCCTCCTCGCGGACCTTCTCGCGGGTGGCCTCGGGTGCTCCCAGATACCCCAACATCACCTGTTCGCCGCGCACGCACAGCTCGCCCTCCGGGGTGAGCTTCACGGTGAGCGAGCCGACCGGGAAGCCGGTGGCGGTGGAGAGAAACGCGGGGTGGTCGCTGCGCAGGCAGAGCACCCGGGGCGCCAGCTCCGTCTGGCCGTAGCAGGTGTAGACGCGGCTGGAGGGAAAGGCCCGCATCAGGCGTTGGCGCAGCTCCAGGTTCAGCGCCGCGCCAGCGGAGACGACGTGGGTGACGTCTTTCGTGAGCGCGGGTGCGTCGCCGAGCAGTCGCAGCAAGGTCTCGTGATGGGAGGGGACTCCGCTGATCATCCCATGCAGTCGCCCTTCGTCGAGCAGCCGCTTGAGTTCGACCAGGTTGCCGAGCAGGGACGTGGGGACACCCGCCGCCAGCGCGGGGAGCAGTTGTCCGAGCAGTCCGAAGGAGTAGGAGAGCGGAAGGAACAGCGTCTGCTGGGACACCGACGCGAAGTCGAGGGACGCGAGGACCGCGGCCACGTTCGCCTCGATGTTCCTCCGGGAGAGCTGCACCGCCCGAGGCGCCCCCGTGCTTCCGGAGGTGAACAGGACGACGGCTGTCTCCGGGTGGTGGGGCGGCTCGCTTCGGCCGCTTCGCCAGGAGACGGACAGGGACTCGTCCAGCTCGAAGCAGTCCCCCAGGCCGCTTCTCCGCGCCTCGACTTCCGAGTCCGTCCACTCCGGCGCGAACACGGCCAGCGGAACACCCGCCTCGTAGAAGGCCAGGAAGCGGGTGATGAACCCGAGGCTCCGATGGGCCCGCAGGATGGCGAGACCGCGCGGCCTGTCGACGAGGCCCGCCTTGAGGGTCTCGACCTCTCGGCGGAGTGCGGCGAAGGAGCAGGTCTCCTCTCCGAGGATGAGGGCAGGGGTGTCATCCGCGCGGAAGAAGGCGTGTGCGGTGCTCATGAGGCGTCCGCTCCGTGGCTAGAGGCGCTTGAGCAGCGCGCAGGCGGACGCGCCTCCCGCACCCGCGGAGATGAGCAGGACGCTCTGCCCCGCGCGCAGTGGGAGCTTCTCCTGGAGGTGCGCGAGCGCGATGCCCACGCTGGCTCCCGACGTGTTGCCTGTGAACTGGACCGTCTCCACCACCTTCGCGGGGTCCGCCCCCAGCTTGTCGGTGATGGCCCGGATGAGGTGCAGGTTGGCCTGATGGGGGACGAACCAGTCCACGTCGGCCACGCTCATGCCCAGCCGCCGCAGCAGCGACGCCGCGCCCGCCGACATGTTGTCCACACCCTTCATGAACAGCGTGGCCCCGTGCTCCATCTTCAGGAAGACCTTGGTCGGGTCATCGTTCAGGTGGTGGGGCAGGCGGGAGCCTCCGGCACGGATGGCGATGATGTCCGCCATGGAGGCGTCCGCACCCAGCTCGCTCGCCACGAGCTGATAGTCGGCCTGCTCGGGGCGCGGAGTTACCAGACAACTGGCGGCCCCGTCACCGAACAGGGCCGTGGTCGCCAGGTCCTCGCGGTTGAGGAACTTGGAGCGGATGTCCGCGGCGATGACCAGGTGGTCGCTCCCCGTGGCCAGCGCGAGTCCTGCTCCCACATGGACGGCGCTGGTGAAGCCCGCGCAGGCGGCCACCAGGTCCAGCACGCCAATGCCATCCAGTCCCAGCTTGGGGAGGACCAGTGGCGAGGTCGGCGGGGTGGGGAAGTCACCCGACACGGTGGCCAGCAAGAGCTGGGAGATTCGCCGGCGGTCGATGGCGCAGTCCTCCATCAGCCGCAGGGCCGCCGCCGCCGCGATGTCGCTGCACGCCTGCTCCGGCTCCACCCAGTGCCGCTTCTCGACGCCGGTCCTGTGGGTAATCCAACTGGGACGCGCCCGAGTCCCCATCCAGTCGAGTACGTCCTGATTGGTCATCACCTTCGCGGGCAGCCACGAGCGGGGCCCGAGCAGGTACACCGGTGCGGTGGGCTTCAAGAAGCTCATGGCTTCAACACTCCTTCCAATCGGAACATGGGGAGGCCCCCGGTGACATCCAGCACCGCGCCGTTGATGTACTGGTGCGCGGACAACAGGGAGTCGAGCGCTTCACCGACGTGCTCGGGCTCACCCAGCTCCCCCTGCGGAATGACGCCGCCCATCCGCTCCACGTAGAGGGGCCTGGACCAGTACTTCTTCGTCCGCGTCGTCTTGAAGAGCCCCAGCCGCACGGTGTTACTCAGGACGTTGAACGTGCCGTAGTCCACCGCGAGGTTGCGCATCAGCCCCTCCAGCGCGGACTTGCACAGGATGTACGCGCCATAGCGCCCCGTGCCGCTGACGGTGGAGATGCTGGAGATGAAGACGATGCGGCCCCAGCGGGCTTCGACCATGGACGGCAACAGGCGGCGCAGCAGCCAGACGTTGCCCATCAGGTTCGCGGTGACATCCTCTTCGAGCGCCGCCTGGGGAAGTTCATGGAAGCGGTGCAGGGGAGGGCGCCGCGTCCAGGCATTCAGCACCAGTCCCTGGAGGCCCTGGGCGAGCAGTCCCTCCAGGGCCGCGTCGCTGCGTCCGGGCGCGGCGAGGTCCAGCACCAGTCCCTGGGCCTTCAGCCCGTCGTCTCGATACCGCGCCCGCAGCTTCTCCAGCGACGCTTCCGAGGACGCCGTCACGAACACTTCGTCACCGAGGGCGAGCCGTCGGCGAGCGATGGAGCGTCCGATGTCGGAGCCGCCTCCCGTGATGAGGACCCTCATGTGGCGCCCAGCTTTCGCAGCCACGCTGTCAGGGAGTCGAGGCTGTGGAAGGCCTGCTCGGAGAAGTCCCGCCCGGAGATGCGCAGCGACAGTTCCTTCTCCAGCGCCGCGACACCGAGCACCATCAGCAAGCTGTCCATCCCGTACGCGGCCAGGGGCTCGGAGGTACCCGAGGGGAACTCCTCCATGCCGGCGATGCGCAGGGCTTTCTTGATGCGTTCGAGCAGGTCCATGTCTGGGCTCCCCCGGTTCACTGCTTCACCCAGTGCTGCATGGCGAAGGACAGTCCTCCGCCCACGCTCATCAGCAGCACCGAGTCACCCGACGCGAACAGTCCCTGCTCCAGCGCCTCCGACAGCGAGAAGAGGACGGAGGCGCCTCCGATGTTGCCGACGCGGTCCGCGCTCCAGATGAGGCGGGCCTGGAGTCCTCCTTCCGCGCAGACCTGCTCGATGAGCTTGCGGTTGATTTGATGGGCCACCACCCAGCGGACTCGCGCCAGCCCCTGGCCGCCAGGGAACATCGCGCGGAGCATCTCCAGGTAGCGTCGCAGCGCCTCCTCGCGAAGCCGGGTGCCGTCTCCCGCCATCGCGTAGCCCCCCTGCTCCAGGACGTTCCTGTCGGGAGGCAGTCTCCCCGGCGTCGTGTACAGGTCCACCAGCGTTCCGTCGGTGGCGTAGAGGCACTGGCGAACCTCGAAGTCGGGCGAGGTCGGCTCACGACGCAGCCACAGGGCCGCGCCTCCATCCGCGAGGATGAACCAGGTCTCCTTGAGGGCCGGGTTCATCACCTTGGAGAGCGTCTCCGCGCAGCTCACCATCACGTTGTCGTAGCCGCTGCCCAGCAAGGACATCGCGAGGTGCAGGCTGGCCAGGGACGTGGAGCACCCCGCCTTGAGCTCATAGGCCGCGGCGTGACTGTCGAGCCGTCCCAGGATGGCCGCGGCCTGCGAGCCCGTGTAGCGGCTCGTCGTGGTGGTGCCATGAATCAGCGCTTCGATGTCGGCGCCGCCGTGGCCCCCCAGTGCGCGCCGGGTCGCCGTCAGCGCGAGGGACTCGCTGGTCTCCTCGTCTCCTGGGGCGAGGGGCGATTCTCCCGGGAGCGCTCCGGGCAGTCTCGCGAGGTATCTCTGGCCGAAGCCCAGTCGCGCTTGCAGCTTCCGGCCGAGCGCCTCCAGCGTCTGGGCGGAGCGGCCGTGTTGCTCGGTGTCCCGGGCGAGCAGCTCCGCGTTGGACACGGTCCGCGTTCCAGGCCACGAACGGCCATGGCCCAGTACCTGGATGCCCAGGCGTGGCTCCAGCACCTTCATGGCGCGCTCGCTTCGACGGGAGCCTGGGGAGCCGGCGTCACCTGCGCACGGGCCGGGTTGAAGTGCTCCCACTCGAAGTTCTCGAGACGAGAGTCCTCCGGCAGCGTGTCCTTCAAGAGCTTGTTGTTGATGCCAATCCAGCTCCTCGCGCCGATGGTCGTCCGGGGCCCCACCATGGCGCCGGCTCCGAGGAACACGTTGTCGCCGATGTTCACCTCGCCCAACTGCACCTTGTCGCCGAGGAACACGTGGCCGAGGACGAAGACATTCGCGCCCATCGTGCAGCCCTTGCCGATGGTCAGCAGCGGGTAGTCCGCGAGGATGGCGAAGAGGGACGAGTTCACCCCGTACGCGATGCGGGCCCCCATGGCCCGCCAGTACAGATACTTGGTGACGTAGAACGTGAAGAAGAACGGCTGGAGTCCGCAGATGCGCACCGCGTGACCCAGACAAAGGACCGAGTACCAGGCGAGGTAGTCCCGGGACAGCTCCATCGCGTAGGTGCCCGGCCGCATGCGAGGGATGCACAGGCGCATGAGCCAGCACGTCGCCAGGAAGACTCCCGCGAGGACTCCGGGCGCCAGCAGCGCCCACGCGGCGAACCCGGGCCTGTCCCAGCTCCAGCGCAGGAAGAGCAGACATGACCACCACGCCACGAGGCCCGGCGGCAGGGCGAATGCCATCGTGATGAGGTCCACGAGGAGCACTCGCGCGAGGCCGAAGGCGCGGGACTGGTGCTTGAACCGCTGCCTCGCGGTGGCGAGCGCGTCCGTCGCGTCCTGGGTCACGCGGCCTCCTGGTGGACGGGGCTCGGCGCTTCGGGGTTGACCTGGAAGAGAGGGAAGTAGGAAGCGACGCGGGCCTCCTCGACGTCACGCGCGAGCTGGGGAATCTCCTCCCAGGTGTAGACGCGCTCGCCGTCCACGGGGGGCAGCCAGCCCATCTCCTCCGCGAAGCCCACCGCCGCCACGGCCTCCGAGTAGCGCGCGTAGTGGGTGTGGATGTGCTGGTGCCTCTTGGTGCACTCGGTGGAGCGCGAGAGGTCGATGAGCTCCGCGCCGAGCTTCCAGCCCGCGGTGGCAATCACGCCCTGGCGGCCGAGCGCCTTCAGCGTGGCCTGGAAGAGGGGCGCGCCGATGTGGTCGAGGAAGATGGAGACATCCTGGCCACGTCCTGCCTCCTTCACCTTCGCGAGGAAGCGCTTCTCCGACTGGGTGTAGCGCTGGCGGTAGCCGGAGTCCGAAGCGAAGAGGGCCGGGTCCAGCATCAGGTCGGGGAACTCGCGCCGGTCGATGGGGATGATGTCCACGGAGGCGAGGTGTCGCAGGCGCTCGTCCTGGGAGGCGACCATGGCCACCCGGCACCCGGCGTACCGGGCCAGTCGGAGCTGCGCATAGGAGACGCCGCCGCCCCAGCCGACGACGAAGGGCGCGGGGCAGTCCGACTCGCTGACCTGCAGGCGCCAGCAGCCATAGGCGAGTCGCCAGTTGGACCAGGCGGTGATGTAGCGCAGGGAGAACGCGGCCCACTGCTTCAGCGAGTGACGGGTGTCGCGAGGAATGGGGACGAGCACGCGCTCGGGGAGCCGCGTCTTCCGGGCCAGCAGGCCCATGGTGTGGCTGGCGTCGTAGGCGAGCACCTTGACCGGGTAGCCGTGCTCGTCCTGCTCCGCGTTGCAGAACACGAGGCAGAGGTCTCCCGGGCGGACTCGCGTGACGGCGCTGCCCGTCTCGAGGACGCGCACGACGCCCGCGTTGCCGATGACGACCTTGTCTTCCCGACGCAGCCGACAGATGTCCACGGGCACGCGCTGGAGGGCGTGCCCCATGTTTCCCTCCCAGCAGCCATAGAGGGGCTCGGCGAGCACGTGCTCGGGACCGAGGTCCGGGATGATGAAGGACTCCTGGACCAGCTCACCCGGGACGCTCTTGCCGTCCCGCTGCTTCTCTCCGCGATGAAGGACCCAGGCCTGCGCCTCTTGCATGACCGCTCCAGTGATGCGCCGGGGGAGAGTCGCCGAGCGCGTCGAAGTGGAGGGATGATGTTGAATCCTGATTCATGTCTCAAGAATGCCCGGGGTGCGCCTCCTCCTGCCGCGAGTCCCCGTGGTCGTGGGGAATGTCGCCGCGGGGAGAAAACGCAGGTGGGGCGTCGGATCCCGCCCCGATGACGTGCTCACGGAGCGACGGGAGGCGGGGGATCCGACGGGTCGTGACGCCGGCCTGCTCAGCGGGTTGTGCGCGGTGCTCATCGACCGCGAAGGAGCTGGGGGCGAGCGTGGCCTGCACCAGGCGCTTGGGACCGTTGCCAGTGACAGTCGCCGCTGACTGTCACCGGCGACAGGTCATCGCCAGCGTCACGCCTGGAATGCTTGCGTGAGTCTGGCGATCGCCGCGGGGAGGCCGCGCACGCGGAGCTTCCGGCCGTGCTCGTCGTACTCCTCGTTGAGCACCGTGGTGTGCTCGTACACCTCGCCGATGCGTCCCTGACTGGCGTATGGAATCACCAGGTGGGCTTCCACCATCGACGCCTCGAAGAACTGGATGATGACCTGGCGGAGCTTCGCCACGTCGTCCGGCCGATGGGCCGAGAGCAGCACGGCCTCCGGATGCTCCGCGCGCAGTGCATCCTGCGCCGCCTGGTCCAGCCGGTCGGTCTTGTTCAGCAGGAGCTTGCTCGGCACGGTGTGCGCGCCAATCTCTCGCAGCACGGACCGGGTGACTTCCAACTGCAACTTCCAGGTCGGGTCCGACGCATCCACCACGTAGAGCAGCAGCGACGCTTCCAGCGCCTCATCCAGCGTGGAGCGGAAGGACGCCACGAGGTCGTGCGGCAGCTTCTGGATGAAGCCCACCGTATCGGAGACGAGCACGCGAGGACGGGTCTCTGGATGCAGCGCGCGCACCGTGGTGTCCAGCGTGGCGAAGAGCTGGTCGGCGACCAGGACCTCGCTCCCGGTGAGGGCGCGCATCAGGGAGGACTTGCCCGCGTTGGTGTAGCCGACGAGCGCCACCCGGAGCTGCTCCCTGCGGGCATACCTGCGATGGTCCTGCTCCTTCTGGATGACGGCGAGCCCCGCGCGCAGCTCCGCGAGGCGGTCCCGGATCTTCCGCCGGTCGAGCTCCACGGCGGAGTCTCCGGCGCCACGCCCCTGCTGCCGCTCCCGGCCTCCAGAGGACTCCCGCAACCGGGGCGCGAGGTAGGTGAGCCGGGCAATCTCGACCTGCATGCGCGCCTCGTGGCTGCGCGCGTGCCGGTGGAAGATGTCGACAATCACGCCCGTGCGGTCCATCACCTGGGCGCCGGTGGCCTTCTCCAGATTGCGCAGCTGGCTCGGCGACAGCTCGTGGTCGACGACCACCACCGTGGGACGTGGCCCACTGACGTCTTCCTCGGGCTCGGAGGCGTCGTCATCCTCGTCGACGTCCTCTGCCTCGGAGTCGTCCGTCTCGGAGTCCTCGGCCTCGGTGTCCTCCGACTCGGTGTCCTCCGACTCGGTGCCCTCGGTCTCAGCGCCCTCCGACTCGGTGTCCTCCGACTCGGAGTCGGTCGCCTCGGTGCCTTCCTCGGAGGTCTCCTCGGCCTCGGAGTCCTCCTCGGCGGCCTCCCACTTCGCTCGGGCCTTGGAGGTCCGGTCCCGGGCGCCCGAGGTGATGACTCCCGGCCCTCCGGTGAGCGCGGCCAGGTCCTTGAGCTTCCCCTTGCCGAGCACCGTTCCCGTGGCCAGCGCTCCTCGGCGCTGGGACACCGTCGCCACGGCGTCGTAGCCCAGGGTGTGCACCAGCCTCTTGAGCTCCGCGAGGTCCGCGGCGTGCTCCGTGTCCGTCACGCTGGGAAACTGGACGCCCACGAGGACGGCACGGGGGCGAACAACTGGCGGGGTCTTCGACATGGGCATGCTCGTAACACGGTGAGGCCCCAGGTGGGGTAAAGCTGGCCTGCCTCCCCGGTTCCAGGCGACTGTCGCCTGGGGGAGCAGGCGACTGGCGACCTCCGTCCGACAAATGCCATGAGAGACCTCATCCAGACGGTTGGCGACCTGCTGAGCCGTGCGCCCGCGAGCGATGACGAGTCGCCTGCCTTTCGCCCAGCCTCCGCGTGGCTCCTCGTCTGCCTCATGCGCCAGCTCGTCCGTCAGCGCTGGCTCGTCCGTATCATCGACGAGCGACTCACCCCGAAGTGGGACGAAGGCGAAGAGGACGGGGATGTCCCGGGTCTCGAGGGCTGGACGTACGACTTCCATGGACGCGGCTGTTGCCTCTCCAGCGCCGGCGAAATCCTGGACGTCGATTTCCACGGAGACGAGGGGACCACCATCGACCCCTACTTCTTCGCGACCCGCCTCCACTCCCTCTCCGCGCCAGGGGTTCCCGAGGTCCGTCTCATGGCCCTGCTTCCGGGCCGAGACCTGGTGGTGAGCGCCATCCGGGAGCTCCAGAACCAGGGGCTCCTGCGGCACCCGACCAGTGAGCATGTCTTCCGGCTCCCGCCGGAGCTGGAGGCCCTGGCCGAGGCAGCCGAAACCCTGGACCTCGGCTCGCGGCAGGCACGCGAGCAGAGCTTCGTCCTGCTCGGAGACTTCGAGGCGCTGGACGACAGCACGTTCGCGGCGAGGGCGCGGGAGGCACGGGAGGCACGCAAGCAGTGGCTCCTGGCGCGGACGACCGCCCCCACCTCTGCGGGTGATGCCCTGGCCGCGCTTCAGGAACTCTTGCCTCCCGACGCGTTCGTCCAGGCTTGCGCGCGAGTCCTCTCCGGCCCCATCTCCTCGGCCATGGGAGATGCGATTGAGCGGCTGGACACGCTGCCGGGCGTCGCGGGAGGCCCCGCGGTGTTCGCGCTGCTCCAGCGCTTGTCTCCGGAAGAGCATCACCCCTATTCACTCCATGCCGCCGCCAGCTACCTGCTTCGCCGTCAGTTCGAGCGGGAGAGGGTGCTCGCGGTGGTGCTCGCCTTCGCTCGGGTGGACAAGGTGAAGGGCTACGGAGGCAATCCCTTCGACGGAGACTTCGCGCTCCTGGCCCTGGAGCATGCGCCTGAACACGCCCTGGAGCTGGTGCGGCGCGCGCTGCGCTCCTCCGTGCCCTATTGCCGGATGCGAATCGCCACCGTCCTCTGTGTCCTGGACACACCGTGGACTCAGCGGGAGCTGAGCGCGGCCCTCCAGGAGCGCGCCGCGTCGGACGCGGGAGATTCCAAGTACCTCCAGCTCGCGCTCGCACGGAGCCAGTCTCCATGGGCCCGAGCCATCGCCGCGCGGTGGGGACGCCAGCAGCCGCCTCCCGCCACCGCGGAGATCGGCTTCACCCATGAGGAGGTGATGGCGGCCAACGCGGACAGCTGGTTCGACGCCGAACTCGAGAAGGCCCGCGCCTGGGTCCAGCGGACGCGGATTCAAACACCGCACGAGCCAGGGTGAGACGCCCCCGGGCTCCAGGGGCGTCCCGTCCCGAGCGACACTGCTGGAGGACGGCTCAATCGCAGCGCTGGACGTCCTCGGTGATGAAGCCGTTGCGGCTGGAGATGCTCCGGTCGTAGCAGTCGCCGGGGAAGCCGCTCACCCGGTAGCGATGCGTGGAGGTCCCCACCGCGTTGCGCTGCGCCCGGGGGACGCCCAGCGTGTACGCGGCCTCTCCGGTGAAGACGTCACTGCTCTCGCGGTGCGCCAGCGTCTGGAGACCTCGGAGGTCGAACGCGTCCTCCGCGTCGTTCATGGTGATGGTCGTGGTGAGCCGGTTCTCGGGCGTCACGCTGATGAGCCCGTCGAGCACGAAGCGCTTGTCGGAGCGGCTCACCGTCGGAAAGAGGTCGCGACCCACGACGGTGACGGTGCTGGTGTCATTCCACGTGGCGGTGAGCTCGTCCGGGTTCTCCATGTCGCCCAGCCAGCGGTGCATGCTCGCGTTGGACACCTTCTGCTCGACCGTCGTCAGCTCCCAGCCGCGCGAGGTCTTCACGTAACCAGACACGCGCAGGTGCTGGCCGCCTTGCGTGTCCACCTGGTGCCAGCCGTCCACCAGCGCGTACGTCGAGTCATTCGTCAGCGCCCCCAGCGAGTGCTGGAGCAGTCCGCCCGTGACGCGCGCGGCGTGCGAATCCCGCCAGACGAGGACGTTGGTGGGCAAGTCCCACCCGGGGCGTCCCTCGGGGACCCCCAGCACGCTCACCCGGAGTTGGTGCGGCTGGCCGTCCGTCAGCAGGCCCACGAAGGGGGTGAGGTCATACGCGATGGGGCGGATGTTGAAGGCGCGCGGCGCCGGCAGCACGTACCAGAGGAACGGGTTGGACCAGCCGCCCGTGTACACATGCGGGAAGGGCATGGCGATGCCCGCCACCTTTCCATCCACTTCAATCTGCACCTCGCGGTACGGGCCCGCGTCGGCGGGGCACGAGTACGGCACGACGGTGGGCGCGGTGATGTACCAGAACTCCTCGCAGCCACCGCCCGAGCCCGTCGCGTAGACCTCCGCGATGAGCCGCGCGGTGTTCTGGGGCACCGTCACCTCGCCCACCAGCGCGCTTCCCTCTCGGCGCGGGTTGACGAGCGGAAGCACGTCGCTGGCGGTGCTGGCCGGGGGCAACCGCCGTCCCTGCGCCGGGTAGAACGTCAGGTACACCTGCACGTCCAGCACGCCCGTGTACGTGTCGTTGACCACGTTGCCAATCAGCATCCACACGGGCTGGGACTGGCGCAGCAGCGGCGCGTAGGCGGTGACATCCTTCTCCACCGACCACGCGATTCCCTCGCGAGACGGCTCGGGCGTGGACGTCTTGAAGAGGGTGACGCCTCCCACCTCCAGGTGGCCCAGGCGGTCGTACTGGACGCCCTGGACCTTGCCTTCCATGCGCAGCACCACCTTGTGCCACGGCCCCGGGCAGTCCGCGGGCGGCGTGAAGGTGCCGGTGAAGGGCGTGAAGTCGTCGAACTTCTCGTCGACGATTCGGACGGTGCACGACGCCGTCGCCGGCCGCTCCACCGTGGGGACGGCCGTGCGAGGGTCATCCCAATCCGTACCGAACTCAGGGGGCGGCTCGACGGCCAGCGCGGGCAGCGCCGCGCCGAGGGCGAGGACTGCCGCGGCGAATGCTCCGGGGAAAGGACGCACGGCTTTTCCTTGGTAGGCGGTTAGTCCGTGGAGACTAGGCCTCGCCGGTGCCGTGGGCAATGCGCGAGCTTCCGGTGCGAACCCGCCCCGGTGTCGGACACTCGCGTAGCGCCGAGGGCACCCGGGCCCCCGCGTCCGGCGAGGGGCTTTCCGAGCAGGGCCGCTGTCATCAGGGCCATGGCCGCGCGGCTCGGGTCATCAACTTCCACGCGCGCGTCGCGCTTCTCAGCGCTTCGGTTGACGCGCCTTGTTGGCCACACGCTTCTTCTTCGCTCCGCTCGAAGGGCCGCGCTTGTGTCGGGGTGTCTTGCGCTTCGAGGGGCGCTGCTTGCCGTCTTGCAGCGCCCGGTCGAGCGTGCGACCGGCGCCCGCCACCACCCCGTCCTGGCCCAGGGTCCCCTTCAACGTTTCGTCCACCGCACCGCCGGGAGCGAGCGTGCCCTTCACGGTGCCACCCACGTCTCCCAAGACGCGTGTCAGCGCGCCTCCGGGTCCAGTGGCCCCCTTGGCGACATCTCCGACGTCGTGAACCGCCTCGGAGATGGCGCCTCCGGGCCGAAGCGTTTCGTGGGTGGCCTCTCCCACCTCCGAGATTGCGTGGCCTACCGGGCGCAGAAGGCTTGCGAGCAGCTCCGGGTTGTTGTCCACCGTCTGCAGGGCGCGATTCAGGATCTCATAGACGCGCTGGAGCCGGACCTTCAGCAGGGCCTGCGCCTCCACGCCCTTGATGGTCAAGGCCACCCGGTCGATGTCCACCTCCGCGCCTACGTCCAGCTTCACCAGATTGGCGAGCTCCGCGTGCAGGGCCACCCGCGCGTGCAGTCTCTCCACGTCGAGTGATATCTCGTCCACCTTCACCGTCGGCACGTCGAGCAGCACGTCAGGAATGGTCTCGATAGGCCCTTCATCGGCGCCCGCCACGGCGAGCACGTGGCGGGTGTCTTCGCGCGTCACCTCACCCGTCGGGCGTCCGATCTTCCCCGAAGGCGCGTCCCGTCGGGCTTTCTTCGCGCCGGACCTCTCCGCGTCCCGTTTCCACGGATTCCATTTCGCCACGGTCGACTCCCCCTCGTGGCCCAAACCTGGGGACGTCTCGCGACCTGTCATCCTCGGGGTCGTCCGCCCTGACCGGTGGGTCTGGGTGCCTCGTGGGACGCGGGCGGACGCAGGCATGGCCTCTCGAACAGGAGGGCCTCGGGCCCTGCCTCTCCGCGGGGCCTTCCTATCTTTGAGACTCACCGCGAAATGTCACGCCTCCACGTGTGGAGCGGGAGAGAACCCATGCCAGAACGTCGAGGCAAGCCCACCCGACGTCGCCGTCCCTCGGGGCGCACGGCCACACCCTCGAAGGGCCCTTCGCACCGAGTCATGACCCGGCGCACGCGGGGCGACTCGGCGTCCACGCAAGCCCCGGAGAACTCCGACCTCGACGCGGTCATCAGCGCGAAGGCGAAGGGACGCTCACTCGAAGTCCACGCCCTTCAGGGGGTGCGAGTGCGCACCTGGGCGCCGCCCGACGCGCGGCGCGTCCACGACTCGCACCGGGTCGGGCTCCCCGCGCACCTCGCGCCGGGCGAGCACCACGGTCCTTTCGAAGCCGGAATGCGAGTGGGGGTGCGACTGCCCGACCCTCCACGCCTTCATGGAGAGTCGCCTCCCGTCCGGCCTCGTCGGAAGCGTTCGAGCAAGCCGCGCCGCCCCTGAGGCGCTGGCCTGCTTCGAGGCTGCCCGCGGTCAGCCGCCTTTTCGCTCGCCGCGCTTTGCCGTGCGCTTGGGAGAGGTGTCGGGTTCTTTTTCAGTCAGTCGCTCGGCCGCCGACGTGATGGCCATCCGCCGAAGGCTTGAAACCGCGTCCTCGAACTGCCCGGAGCTCTCCAACTCGTCTGCGAGCCCTCGGAGCTTGTCCGCCGCGCGTGTATAGGCCCGCCGCTCCGCGTGGGAGGAGGGGAGGAGGGAGGCCGAGAGGAAGCCCACGGCCAGGGCGCCCAACCCGAGGCCCACGGGATGGGCTCGCACCGTGCGCTCGGTCCAGGAGCGGGCCTGGGCCACACGGGCACGGGCCTCGTCCCGGGTCGGCATCCGCTCCTTGAGCGTTCCCGTGACGGCCTGTCCCTTTCGCTGAACGGACCGCAGGGTTGCCAGGGTGCTCTCCCGGGCCCCACGCCGGGGAGGCCCGTCGTCCGCCCGTGCGGGTGCCTGCTTCTTACTCGCGGCCTTCTTCATGTTTCGGCCCTCCCCTCGGTATCCGTCACACCGCTGGCGCGGAACACGCGTCCGGCGATGAGCCCCACTCCCAACAAGCCCGAAATCAACCAGCCGGGGCGCTGTCTCACCTGACGCCCCGCGTGCTCCATGAGCTCTCCGACCGAGTGCTGGTCCAGTCGTGATGAGGCGCCACGCAGCACGCGTTCGCCTGTCTCGAGCATGTGCTGAGACAGGGGACTGGGGGTCCGCCGGGTGGCTTGCTCCAGACCTCGGGCCGCGTCCTCCAACGCCTGGGCGAGGTCTCCGCGCTGAACGTCCAGCCGCTCGATGACCCGGTCGCGAGCGAATCCCGCCGCATGCTCCAAGGGCTGCCGTTTCAGCCTCTTCCCGGGTGTCTGGCGTTGCGTATCGCCGCGCGTCCGCCGCTCGCCCTTCGCCTTCGCCGAGCCCATGACGTGCCCTCCTTCTGTTCCCCGCGGGCGGCGGGGATGTCTTGAAGTTAGGCACCGCGCGCTTCGGCCGGGCAGTCGGACTGCGCAAGGTGTGTCTGCTCGTCCGAGCAGCCGGTTCCGCGCGGATGCGGTCATCGCCACCTTTCTTCTCCTGGAGGTCGATATGAAGGCGGAGCAGGAGAAGACGCTGCACGAAGAGGTCGTGGCGACGCTGGACCGGCTCAAGCAAAAGAATCCGGAGCTGGAGGAGGAGTTCCAGCGGGTGCGAGGGTACGCCGTCTTCCCCTCGCTGGGGCGGGCGTCGCTGGTGCTGGGAGGCTCCTACGGCCATGGAGAGGTGTTCGAGAAGGGCAAGCCCATCGGCTTCGCGACCCTCTCCCAGATGACCATCGGTGTGCAGGTCGGAGGACAGACGCTGAGCGAGGTCATCTTCTTCGAGGACCGGGACGCCATCGAAGCCTTCAAGGGTGGCAAGGTGGCCTTCGCCGCCAATGCCTCGGCGGTCATCCTCAAGGCCGCGGCGTCGGGGACCACCAACTACGCGAAATGCACCGCCCACGCCTACTCACGCGGGGGGATGCTGCTCGAGGCCTCGCTGGGCGGACAGAAGTTCACGTTCATTCCCCCCTCCAATGCGCCGGCCCGTGTGAACGGCGATGAGGGCCAGAAGGCGGGTGAAGGCTCCCCGGACGAGCGCTCCAACGGAGAGAGGAGTGGCTGGCTGCCTCGGACGCCGCGCCACCCCGCGGCCCTGGCGACGGGACTGTCGACCGCGGCGATGCTGGTGACCCGGCTCTTGAAGACGCGTGCCAGTGCCCGGTCCTCTCCGCAGAGCTGAGGCACGCATGCGAGAGACGCTCGTCAATCTCGCGCGGCGGGTGCTGGCGCTCGCGCGCAAGGAGTTGGCTGTTCATGGGCGGCTTCACCGGGACGTCCTGGCGACGCTGCGCGGATTGGAAGCGCGCTCGCCCGAGTTCGCCCGGGCGAGAGCCCGCGCCCATGCCTGCGTCGTCTTCCCCTCCCTGGGACAGGGCAGCGTGGTCCTCGGCGGTGTCTGGGGACTGGGCGAGGTCTTCGTGCGGGGGCGACTGGTGGGGTACTCGGCGCTGGTCCAGTTGACGCTTGGCGTGCAACTGGGGGGACAGACTTCTTCCGAGGTCATCCTCTTCGAGGACCGTGAAGCCTTCGAGCGGCTGAAGAAAGGGAGGACTGGCCTGGCGCTCGGCGGCGCGGTGACCCTGGTCAAGGCGGGCGTGGCGTGGGCCCGCGGCCCGAAAGGCAGTACGGCCGTCGCGCTGGCCACGCGCGGTGGTTTGTGGGCGGGCGTGGGGCTCGGGATGCAGCGACTCTTCTTCGTGCCAGCGGTCCTCACCCGGGGAGGTGTGTTGCGTGAGGGCCTGCCATCCCTAGCTTTTTCAAGGGCGCGAACGTCGGCTCCGAGGGCGAACGGAACCAGGGAGAACATGATGGCCAAGGCGCAGGCGAGCAAGTCGGGGCGGAAGGGGCTGGATGGCCCCTCTGCCTTGGGACGTCGGATTTCGGGCGCCGATTCGCGCAAGGTCAGCGAGCGCGCTCGGGCGGCCGTCCAGAAGGTTGGTGAGCGAGGCCGGCAGACCATGGAGCACCTGCGCGAGCGGGTGCCGAGCGGAAGGGAGATTCAGGCGCGAGCGGGCCAGGCCCGAACATGGGCCGCGGACCAGATGGGGGCGCATGCGGTCGCGATAGGACTCACCACGCTGGCCGCGGGAATCGCGGGAGCCGCGCTGCTCCCGGTCTCGGACCGCGAGCGACGTGCCTTGTCCTCGGCGTCCGGCAAGGTGAAGTCGCTGTCCCACTCGATTGGTGAAAGTCAGGTCCTCGCCCGGGCGAGGAAGTCGCTCAGCGGCGTGACGAAGTCGGTCGGCGACAGGGTCAGCCGTGCCAGGAGTGGCGGTACGCCCGAGGTGGCGGAGCAGGCGCGCGTCCCGCGCAAGAACGCCCCCGCGCGGGGACGGAAGACCTCGGGGCGGTCCGCGGCGGCGAAGACCTCCCGCCCCACCGCGAAGCGCGCGAGCCCGAAGAGGGGTCCAGGCGGTGCGAGGAGCACGAAGAAGGCGGGCGCGAACCCCACGCACGCGAAGACCTGAAGCCGTCCGCATGCGCGAGGTCCCTCGCTTCTCGCACCGGAGCCCCCAGGCCCGGTGAGGTGGGCCTGGGGGGACTTCAGGGGTGAATCACTCCACCCAGTGCTGGACGGTCAGGATGCGGAAGCCGGTGGCGACGTTGACGAAGAAGTGGACCTGGATGCCGGCCCAGGGGCCGTCGTCGTAGCCGAGGTGGCAGCCCTTGAACGTGCCGCCCGCGATGCGCGAGTCCAGGTCCGACAGGCCGTTGGTGACGATGCTGGCCGGAATCTGCCCGTGGTACTGGGCGGTGCTGGCGGCGCTCGCGACGTAGCTGTGGACCTCGGCGGCGTTGGCCAGGTTCGGGCGGTTGGTGAAGCGCGAGTTCGGGAAGGTGGCGGGGTCGATGCCGAAGCACGTGGCGTAGTCCAGCCGGTCATTTCCGTGCGCGCCCGCCATCACGTCCTCGATGTCGAACGAGAGGTCCATCTTCACCGTCCAGTTGCTCTCCGGCACGGCGTTCACCGTGGAGACGAGGACCTCCAGGTCGTAGCCCTGGGTGGCGGCGTTGCGCAGGGTGCGCAGGCTCGCCGCGCCGATGCCGGACGCGTTGGAGATGGCCTGCACCGAGGTGAACGGGCGCAGTCCGAGCAGCTGCGTGGCGCCATTCCACGCGTAGGGGAGGATGGCGTACAGCGTGCCGGCGTTCACGGTGTTGACCAGGGAGACCACCGCCGCGGCGTCATCGGTGGAGAGCGCGAGCTCGTCCATGATGCCCACGCAGCTGCTGGTGATGTAGCCCAGCGAGCGCGCGCCGCTTTCGATTTGCGTCAGGCGGACCGGGCCGACCAGGTGGACGCCGGAGACCTCCGCCAACGTCACGAAGGGCGCCGTCGAGCGGCGGCTGACGAGGTTGAGGACGACGTCGCTGGGCAGATACGCGTCCAGCGTCGCGGGCGCGGCGGTGTTCACGAAGGTGAGCAGGCCCTGGCACTCGGGCGCGAGGTCGACATTGGTCGTCGTGAGGGGGGCGACCTGGTCCTTGGGCGCCTCCGTCGACGACGGTTCGGAGGAAGGCTCGGGGGACGTGGTGGGACCGCAGCCGACCAGCAGGCTGGCGGAAAGCAAGGCTGAACCGAGACGACGCATGGATGACTCCTCAGGGGTGTGGCGTGAGGCGTCCCCCATACACCAGTCGCATGGGTCACTGACAATCCAAGCTTTTGTGACATGTCGGAGTGAGGGGTTGCTTTCTGGACCTCGTCTCTGGACTCGGGCATGCAGGAGGGCCGTCCACTTACGGGCTCCATGTAGGGGCCTCTCCCGGTGAAGGAAGTGCATGCGAGCCTGTCCGTGCTGCATGGAGACGCTGACGGCCGGGTTGCTGGGCTTCGGCAGCCGGCGCCTGGCGGGACGCTGTGAGTCATGTGGCGACGCTGTGTGTGAGACGTGTCTCAGCACGCAAGTCCTTGACGCGACGGACTTCCGGGCACGCGCGGGCACTTCGGCTCAGGCGGGTGTGCAGGTGAAGGGGCGGGTGTGTCGCTCCTGCCTGTGGGATGTGTTGATGGACCGGGGTGAGACACCGCCCTTTCCCGCGCCGCGCGGACAGCGTGAGCGCGCGAGACGAACCGCACGGGAAAGTTGCACCCACGGTGACGTGAAGCCATGCATGGCGTTCTGTCCGACGTGTGGCGACGAGGTCTCCTGGAAGAGTGAGCACGGCAACCCCTCTTGCGAGGCCTGTGGCGCGCCCTCCCACCGGGACTTCAACTGTTGCTGGGCGTGTGGCGAGTCGTTCGAGGAAGAGAACGCGCCGAGGCCCGTCGCCCGTGGGTATCGGCTCGACTTCGACTGTGATGCTCCGGAGTGCACGGGCAAGCTGGCGTGGCTGATGCCCTTCTGTCCCTGGTGCGGCGAGGAGAAGCACTGGGAGCATGAGGGGAGCCTGGAGTGCGACGAGTGTGAGGTGCGGCTCGACCAGGGCTGGGCGTTCTGCGTGCGCTGCGGAGAAGAGGCCCCGCTCCCCGACGACTGTCCCAGGTGTGGAGTGGGGCTGGAGGAGGCCGCGTCGGCCGCGCGCTGTGAGCGGTGTCACCACGTGGTGTGCGGCGACTGCTGTGACGTCCGCGTCGTCACCCAGGACGGTGGTGAGGCTCAGGAGCGGTTGCTGTGCGCGGGTTGCGCGGAGGGCTTCGACCCGGTGGGTGAGGCGGAGGCGCCTCGACCTCGAGACGAGGCGCGCGAGGTTCCTCCCGAGGAGCCCGAGGAGCCCGTCGAGCCACCCGCCGAGACACCTCCCACCGCGTGGGAAGTGCTCGGGGTCTCACCCGGCGCACCACTGCCCGACGTGAAGCGGGCGTACCTCGCGCTGGTGGCGCAATACCATCCGGACAAGGTCGCCCAGCTGGGGCCGAAGCTTCAGGCCCTGGCCCAGGAAGAAACGCGCCGCATCATCGAGGCCTGGGAGCAGGTGCGGAAGCAGTCGCGCCCCTGAAGCCGCGCCGTGGCATGTCTGACATTGGAGTTCGTTCGGCTCGACCTCCAGGGTGATTGATTTGCGCCTGAATCCATCCAGGTGTCACAGTCTTTGGCATGGCACGCCAGTCAAAGAGGACCTGGGAGGGTTCGACGGATTCTTCGTCGAAAGTGTCCGGGGGCGCTTCCTGGGCGAACGTGGTGCCACCCGCGCCACGCACGGAGCTGGAGCCAGTGAGTGGCACGCCCTCCGGACTGGGGCACGACTTCGGAAAGCTGAGCCTCCTTCCTCCTGTCGGTGGGAGCGGCTGTGAGGCGAGGGCGCCCACGGGGCTGGAGAGCGCGCTCCGGGGGCATCAGGGACAGCCGCTGCCTCCGGCCCTGCGGGCTGATGCGGAGCGGCGCTTCGGTGGCTCGCTGGCTTCGGTGAAGCTGCATGACGGTCCGGAAGCGCATCGCCTCGCACGGGCCGCGGGCGCGCGCGCGTTCACCTCTGGCAGGGACGTCGTCTTCCGTGCGGGGCAGTACGCGCCCCAGACTCCCGCGGGGAGGGAGCTGCTGTGGCATGAGCTGGCGCACGCAGCGGGGGCTCCTCGGAGTCCGGCCGTGGTGCTTCGCGCGCCCCTCTTCGATTTGACGGAGTACACCTCCAGTCCGCTTCCTCCGGGGCACACCGTCGCCAGCACCCGGGCACTGCTCGACGCGCGCATCAAGAAGGGAGACATCCTCAGTGCCACCGTGTCGGGTGCTGGCACGAGCGTCGATGCGCTCATCTTCCTTCAGTACTTCTTGTGGCAGATGAGCCGCAGGGACCGCTGGGACACGGTGCTGACCCAGTCCGTCCCGCTGGGGTGGCCACCGCCGCCGGGCAGCACGACTCCTTCACCCAGGGGACTGGTGCGCGTCGCCATCGACGCCACGGGCAATGCCCGGATCGAACTGCTCTCCAGGGCCGCTGTCCCACAGTCCCCACAGCTCGCCGACCCCGTGGTGAATGCGCACCTCACCACGACCTTTGGCCTCAAGGTCGTCAATGGTGACAGCACCTGGACCGCCGCCCATCTGAGCGATGTGGCCGCGGCCCTCGCCCTGTTGCCCGCGACGGATGTCGCGGCCTTGAAGGACGTCGACCTGGTGCGCATGCAGGCGCTCCCCAACGGACGCGCGGGCGAGTTCTCCAGGGGAGGCGCGGTGCCGCAGGGCTCCACGGCACCACCGAGCCGGGCCACGCTCAAGCTGGCGGATGGTGCGTTCGCCGCGAACACCCGCTTCCTGGGAGAGGCCGCGAACCCCCGGCCCGCCAGCTATGGAACCATCCTTCACGAGGTCGGTCACGCCGTGGAGGTCCAGGTCGCGCGTCCGCTGCATGCGCGGCACGCGGAGGCCGTCGTGGACCAGAACAAAGCCGTCGCGGCGCTGAATCCAACCGTGGAGCGCTACGAGCGTGCACGGGTCGCGGGCCGCCAGTCGGAGACGCAGTCGCTCCGGCCGACGGTGGTTGCGCAGCGGGCGACCTATGACCGGGCGCTCCGGACCGTCCGCACACGCCAGACCGCGCTGGATGCCGTCCAGGTCCCAGCCGCGACCATCGCCTTGCTCAAGACCGCGTTGAGCACGCAGCGCACGCAGGCCCAGGCCGAGCTCACCACCGCGACGACCGCCGCGGCGGCCTTCGCCCCCGCGGACCAGACGGAGAGTGCCGCGTTCCGCTCCGCCATCACCGCCACCGTCGCCGCCCTGGATGCCTACGTGGCGCAGGCTCCGGCGAGCAGCGACCTGGACGCGCTGGACAAGACCCTGCTCGCCGCGTTCTCCGCGCGGACCGCCGCACGTGACGCGCTGCGGACCGCGAACGCGGCGAACCCCGCGCTCGTGACCTATGCGTCGGTGCTCACCTCGCAGGATGCCTGGAGGGAAGCGGCCCGTGAGCTCGCCCATACCCGAGGGCGCTCGCTGCGACTGCAGCGCTTCGTGGACGTGGTGAAGGCCCACAACATCGTTCCCTTCACGAAGTACGCCCGCGACAACTGGCCCCACAGTCCCGAGGAGTTCTACGCGGAGGCCTACTCGCTGTGGCTCACGAATCCGGCCTTCCTCCAGACGAACTACCTGCCCATCCACGACTTCTTCCAGAACGGCGACTACACGAAGTGAGTCGCGCGCTCTTGCTGGCCCTGATGGGTGTCGTGTTCTGCCCGGTCGTGGCGTGCCAGGGGCACCGAGCCACTTGGACGAAGGAGGAAGACATGGGGCCGCCCCTGCTGGAAGAGCGCCTGGGTTATCCCACCGGCACGGATGCGGATGCCTCCGAGCGCGCGGCGCGCCAGGAGGCCTCCGAGCGAGTCTACGAGCAGGCCGTCGCCGCATACGAGTCGGGCGACTACGCCAGCGCGGCCCGGGACTTCCTGCGCGCCTCGGAGCCGCTGCTCCAGGAAGAGGGCGCGCCCGCCTGGGACGTCATGGCCTACAACCGGCGTGTCTGTTACGCGAATGCCTGGAGTGCCTGGCGCCTGGCCGGAGACGAGGAGCAGGGCCGCGCGGCGCTCGAGGCCGCGCGGGGCAGGGACCCCGTCAATGCCTCACGCATCCAGGAGCTGCTCGGCGCGCCCGCTGAGTGAGGGTGGTCTTGGAAAGGAGTGAGGGATTGCATGAAGCCGCCCTAGGATGCCAGTTCATGCCCTTCTCCCTTTCCTCTCGCTGGTTGCCGCGCTCGCTGCGGGCCCTCCTGACGTCGCTCATACTTGGCGGGGCCGCAGGGGTGGCTGCCGCACCGCCGGAGCGTGGTACCGGTTCTCCAACTTCAACCCAGACCTCGGATGAACTCGCGACCGCACTGATGAAGAAAGTGGTGTCGCCGACCGACAACGAAGATGCGGCGCTCGGGCTCATCGCCCTCTTTCCCAAGCTTTCATCCGAGCGTCAGGCGGAAATCGCGTCCCTGGGCACGTCGACCCAGGCAGCCCTGCAGGTTGCGCATATGGGGGTTGCGAATAGCTGGCTGACGGGGGTGGTGTGCCGGGGACAACCCATCAACGCACTCCGCCGAAGGCGCTTAATCAAAGAGGACCTCCGTATCTACGACCTGGAGTGTCCGCCGGGAAAGCCACATCAGGTTCGCTTCCGCTTCACGGAGGCGAAGCCGGAGGCGCCTTCGACCGTGCCGTTGACGACGTCCGCCGTGGAGATGGTGCTTCCTCGACTCCAGCGCAAGTTTGGCATCGAGACCCTGGAGGAGCTGCGTACGGCTGTCGAAGAGCCAATGGCTCCAAATCTTTCGAGCGGGTGGCTGCTGGGCCACTTGATGGACGGGCCGGCCGGGGTTCGTGTCTACGAGGCGATACTGAAGCACGACCCGGACAACCTCGACGCGATTGTAGGCCTCGTGACCATCCAACTCGGGTTCGGGGACGCACAGGGGGCGCTGAAAACGCTCGACGCGGCCTCGCTCGCGACGGTGACGCTGACGGACGTCCGGGGTGACGTCACGAACAAGAGCGCGCTGCTGACGAATCGCTGCGCCGCACTGCACATGCTGGGGAAGCAGGAGGATGCGCTCGCGGCTTGCAAGCAGTCCGTGGCGATGGGGTCGAGGAAGGCCGGTCCCTATTACCTCGCCATGCTGCTCTACCTCCAAGGTGACGATGTCCAGGCCCTGGCGCACGTTCGCACGAGCATCGCCAACGACTCGCGGATCCCGCAAGGTCACTTCCTCGAAGGACTCATCCTTCAGTCCCTGGGGCGGCCCGGGGAGGCGATACAGTCCTGGGGGCGGGTCCCGCAATTCGGACCGGTGGCGACGTCATCGCTCGAGCAAGCCCGTTCCCGGGCGGCGTGGATCAAGCTCATGAAGGACTTCGAGCGAGAGCAGGGTGCAGCGAGCCTCGCGCTCTGCGGGCACTATTTCCTGGACTTGAAAATGCCGGAGCGCGCGGAGTCATGCTTCTCGCGGTCCCGTGCGGTGAACCCCATCCATGCCACGGTGGAAAGGCTGGACCACGAGGTCGAGTCCGCTCCGGCGCGTGCTTTCGAAAAGCTCCAGACCGAGCTGCGAAAGCAACGACACCCGGGCCTCCTTCGAGTCATGGCGGCCTACCATGCGCGGGCCGGACGGAGTCAGGAGGCGCTTCGTTGGCTCGACGAGTCCCTTCGAGCGAATCCGAGCCAGGAACGAGGGCTGACCCTGCTCAGTCAGATTTGCGCGAGCCTCGAGGATAAGGACTGCCTCAAGCACTATCGCGAGGGACAGGCGCCGCGCTAGGGACCTCGCGAGAGCGATAGGGCGCCCCCTCCCGCCTGTGCCGAGGGGGGGCGGACTCAGGCGCTCCGTGGCCCACTTTCTCCACGGAGCGCCCGGGACAGCACTACTCGACCAGCACCTGGATGACCCGCTCCGCCGTGTTGCCCGCGGCGTCGGTGGCTCTAATCAGGACCAGATGCGAGCCGGGGCCGGAGAACGTCACCGGGATGGTCGCGAGGTTCGTCCCCGCGCCCACCGTGGTGGAGTTGACCCAGTTGGCCGTCACCTGGACCGACGTGAGGTCCGTCACCTCGGTGATGACGTTCACCGTCCGCGGCTGCGCCTCCCCGGGATTCGGCGCGACGACGCGAAGCAGGGGCGCGGTGCGGTCCACCGTCACCTGCCGGCTCGCGATGGCGATGCGTCCATCGGTGGCGATGACCGTGAGCGTGAGCGTGTGGTGTCCTTCCGCCAGGCTCAACCACTGGACGACGTGTCCGCCTCCGGCGTCAGGCGTGAGGCGCACCGGCGCGCCCCCGTCGATGGAGAGCAGCACCACGCTGATGGGGGCACCACCAGGGCTGGCGGTGGCCCAGCCGCACGCCTTCACCTGCGCGGCGGACGTGTAGCGCGGCACATCGCACATGATGAGGCTGGGCGGCGTGCCCGCGGAGTCGACCACGTGGATGGCCGTGGTGCAGGACGCGCTGTTGCCCGCGGCGTCGGTGGCCGTGTACGTCACCGCCGTCGTTCCAAGCGGATAGGTGCCGGCGGCCGGACCGCTGGCCTGCGCACCGCAGGCGTCGGAGACGGTGGCCGCCCCGGGCGTGACGAAGGCTCCGCCAGGCCCGGTGGCCTCGACGATGCGCTCGGGCGGACAGGCGATGACCGGCGGGGTGACGTCGACCACGGTGACGGTGCCCGTACACGTGTCGGTGTCCTGCCCGTCGGAGACCGTCAACGTGACGGAGTGTGTTCCAAGGCCGAAGGGGCCCGCTGGCGACTGCGACACGGAGAAGGGCCCGGGGTGCTGGTTCGGGTCATAGCTTCCGTTGTCCACATTCGCCGGTGCGGAGCAGGTGGTGGCGCTCGCGTTGACGGATACGTGGCGGCAGAGGGCCACGGGCGGAATGATGGCGATGCAGGTGAGGCTGACGGGCGCGCTGCCCGCGTTGTTGGTCTCGATGCACTCCGTCTCGCGGCCCGTGCCGGTGCCGTCATCGTCCGCCCGGGCGAAGACCACCGTGTTTCCTCCAGAGGCCGAGGCGAGCGTCGCGCTCACCATCGCGCTGTTACCAGCGGAGAGCACGGTGGGAAGGATGCCCACGCCCAGCAGCGTGCCGCCGGAGGTGGGGTCACCCTGGTAGAAGGCCACGCGCAGGCCCGCGGAGGTCGCAGCGTCACCCTGGTTGGTGACGCGGGCATGCAGGGTCAGCGCCCCGTTGGTCGTGTCACACGACGAGGTGATTTCCGTCACCGTCACGTCGGCCGCGGCGTAGGGGCTGGTGGTGCCCGTGCCCTGGCTGTTGGCGCGGAACGTGTTGAGCCCCGGCGTGCGCCAGTTGGCGATGGGGTGCGCGGGGATGGTGCCGTTGTCGTTCACGTTCGTGACCGAGTACGCGTGCTGGTTCCAGATGCGACGCGTGTTCACCCAGCCGTCCTTGCGGTCTCTGAACACGCGGATGCCGGCGGGCCCCGGGAAGCCGTAGTTGTTCGACGCGACGACGATTTCCGCGTTGTCGTCCGCGTCCACGTCGACGATGAGGGGGTTCTCGTATGTCGTCCCGGAGGCGTGCGCGACCTCGAAGCGCACCGTGCCCGTGGCGCCGTCGTAGATGCGCAGGCGGACCTCGTCGGCGTAGACGACCTCGGCGCGGCCGTCGCCCTCGAAGTCGAAGGTGGACGAGCCCGTCACGTTCGAGCTGTTGTCCTGGGTGGGGCTGGCCCACTTGACGGTGCCGTCGGACTCGAAGACGGCATAGCGGCTGGCGCCCGCCACGCCGATTTCCGGCAGCCCGTCCGCGTCGAAGTCCGCGATGTTGGGCGCGCCACCGCTGCCGCCCCCGGGAATCGTCTGACTCCAGAGCAGGGTGCAGTCGTCATCCATCAGATGGACGCTGCCGCCGCTGACCACGACGATTTCCCCGTTCGAGTCCGCGTCGAAGTTGCCCACCCCCGAAAGCCCGTTGCCGATGGTGGTGTTCCGGCACTTGAGGACGCCGGTGTGGCGATAGATGGACCGACCGTTGACCACCTCCTGCAGTCCGTCACCGTCGATGTCCGCCGCGAACGAGATGGGACCCTGGGGGCCGTTGTTGGTGTCCGTGCCCGCCCACCTCAGCGCCCCGGTGTTGCGGAAGACGTGGTGGCCGTTGAGGATCTCCACCGTGCCGTCGCCGTCCAGGTCCGCGAACGAGGGACCGCCCCAGCTATTCTGGGAAGCCGTCGTCCGGAACTTGTAGGCACCCGTGTTCTCGAAGCAGAGCAACCCCGCGCCGCTCTCCGGGATGGCACACAGCTCCACCAGTCCGTCCCCGTCGATGTCCGCGCCCGCCACGCTCGCGGCGCCGCGCACGCGCAGGGCCGGGTCCGTCACCGTCCACAGCTCGCTGCCATCCGCGCCGCTCAGCGCTCGCAGCACGCCATTGGTGGTGTAGTTGCTGCCCTCGAAGGAGCTGAAGACGACGTCCGGGACACCGTCCCCGTTCACCTCCACGACGATGGGCGTCATCATCACCTGGACGTGGGTCGGCATGACGGTGCTCGAACTCCAGGCCCACTCGAGCTCCGGCTCGAAGTTCGGGTCGAAGGGGGGCTGGACCTGGCACTGGCCGTTCGCCAGCGCGGCGACCTCGCCTGGCGACCCGGCTTCCGGCGAGACGGGGAGCGCGGCCTCACCCCTGGCGGCCAACGCCAGAAGTCCTGTGACCGACAGCCGAGCGCACTGTCTCGCGTGCCACATCCACTTCCCTTGGGGCGTGCTTGTCATAGATATGTTCCGTCCTTGGTTTGTTTTTCCAGTGAGTCCGTTCTATAGGGGACTGTAAGAAATCACCGCAAGTGAGTCAGAACTGAACTCGGAGTAGGTGTTTCAGGGGGGCGCCTGCCATTGGGTTGGGGGTCGGTGGCGGCTTCGTTGGCAAAGTGCCAATAATGCGGCCCCATGGGTCTTCCGGTGCGTGCGGCGCTGGTTCAAGCGGTGGGTGGGCCGTTCATTCTCGACGAGGTCGAACTGGACAGGCCTGGCGCGGGTGAGCTGCGGGTTCGAGTGACAGCCAGTGGCATCTGTCACACGGACCTCACCTACCGGGCGGGGGCGGGGAGGTTCCCCTTTCCGGCGGTGCTCGGTCACGAG